>JALYQB010000569.1 GCA_030856045.1 Actinomycetota bacterium | reverse complement strand
GAAGTGACCTTGATCTTCTTGTCAGCCCGCGCCGTCGGATCGGCAATGGATCCATCCACCTCCCCTGGACAGGAGGTGCTGGTGAGACGAGCGTGCAGGCGACCTGGCGAGCCGGCTCCACGTTCGGGGAGGCGCGTGGGGTCAGTCGGTGAGGGTGGTGAGGAAGGCTCGCCAGGCGGCGGTGGGGACGGCCAGGGCGGGGCCTTCGGGGTCCTTGGAGTCACGCACCAGCACCCGGTCCGGCGCGGGCGCGACCTCGACGCAGGCGCCCTCGTTCGTGCTGTAGCTGCTGGTACGCCAGCCGACCTCGACACAGTCACCGTGGCTCGTGCTGTAGCTGCTGGTGCGCCAGACGATGCTGTCCGGCTCAGGCGCGATCATCATGGTCCTCTCGATCCGCGGCGAGCCCGGTTGCCAAGGCGGCAATCAGCTCCGTCGATTCTCCCTCGCCCAGCGCGGTCTTCGCCAGTACCCCCAGGATGCGCTGGTAGGCGGCGATCTCCTCGGGCTTCTCCAGGAACAGGCAGGCGGTCTCGCTGTCCAGGTACACCACCGGCTTGAACTCGGCGAACTCCATCAGCTTGAACGGCCCGGCGATTCCGGCGTGCCCCCCGCGTGCGGCGGGCACCACCCGCAGCGTCAGGTAGGAGCGCCTCGACATCCGCAGCAGGTGGTGCAGCTGCTCAGCCATCACCGCGGGCCCGCCGACCGGCAGCCGCAGCGCGAACTCGTGCAGGTAGTAGGTGAACCGCGCCGGGCGGTCCCGGCTGAACAGGCTCTGGCGGGCCAGCCGGGCGGCCACCCGATCGTCGATCTCCCCCGGGGGAACGTTTCCGGTCTCCCGGATCAGCGCGCGGGCGTACTCGGCGGTCTGCAGCAGGCCGGGCACCACCATCGGCTGGAAGTCACCGATCTCCACCGCCTTGTCCTCGTGGTCGATCAGCGTGACGAGCTGCTTGGGCAGCCGGGAGCCGTGCTGCTGGAACCAGCCCGGGGTGTCCTGCTCGCGGCAGAGCGCCAGCAGCCGGTCGCGCTCCGGGCCTTTGACCCGGCAGACTCCGAGGAACGCGGCGATATCCACCTGGCTGGCGCCCCGTTTGCCCGACAGCAACAGCGACACGAAGCTCGGTGACCAGCTGAGCATCTGGGCGGCCTGCTTGCCGGTCAGCCCGGCCGCCTCCATGGCCTGGCGTAGTCCATCACCCAGTTCTCGGCTGCGGATCGTCGGCTCGCGATGTGGCATGGTGACACCTCCTGGCGGAAGATCATAGAGCCCAACATCACGAAATTCCGACAGCACGGTCAGATTTACCAGTGGTCAATTCATTGCATGACCACTGGTGAACCGGTTGCCTGATCGTCAGCGGGGCGACGAACCTCGCCCATCCCCCGGGGAGGTATCCATGAGCACACTCTCACCAGCACTCGCCGACGCAGGTCGCCGGCTGCACGACGATCTCTACAACCACCTGGACGAGGCAGACTACCTGGCGGAGCAGGACGACGAGTGGTCCGCGGACGACACGGAAACGGCGCACAATCTGATCGGCGATCTCGTGCTGGTCATCCGCGGGTTGCTGATCGAGCACAGGCCACAGAGCAGCGGTGACTGCCGGATCTGTACGTCGGCGTGGCCCTGCCCGGTCGTGACGACCATCCACGCAACCGTGAAGGACCCGCAACGACAGTTCGTCGCGCTCGTCCTCCGGGCCGGGGATGACGGGTGATCGCCCCGCCGTTCGCCTCACCGGCGCGACGTGCGCCTTCGCCGAGCGCGCTGGAGGACTGACCCGTGCCGCTGAGCTTTCACAACATCGACATCAGCCCCGACGACCCGGTCGAGACCTGGCCGCTGGAGGGTGTCATCACCGCCCTGGAACGTGGCGGACTGTCCCACCGGCGACGGCTCACCGCCGACATCAAAGCGGACCCGTGGGGTCGCGTTGCCCGCAACGTCCTCGAGGCTCTACAGGTCACGCGGCCCTACGGAGTGGCTCCGCTCATGGAATCGGTGATCGCTCATGCCCGACAGGCAGCCTCGGACGACGAACACGCGCAGGTTTGCCCACGAGGTCAGATCCCTCATCAGGTCCTCCGGACTCACCGCTGGTCAGTTCGCCGACCGGTGGGCACGTCCGCGCCGAGGCTGTCGACCAACAGCTCCGGCCGAGTCTCGCCGTCGAGGGCGCCGGGTAGCGCACGGAGCAGCTCGTCGACGTCAACCACGACAAGCATCCATGTCGCGGTCGAAACGGCCCCCGTAACCGCGACAAGCATCCATGTCGCGGTGGGTGGGCGGGTTAGTCGAGGTGGTTCATCGGGTTGGTCCGAGGGGAGCGAGCTGGGCTCGTACGGCGTCCATGTCGTCGAGCGCGCACTGGGCGCGACGGCGGAGCTCGCGGCGGGTGATCCAGCCCTGCGCGTAGTGGCGGTGGTCCTGCGCGAGCATCACCATGAGAGCGAGCACCTCGGCGGGGCAGGAACGAAGGTGCACGGGCAGGCCCCGCACGAACTCGAGCTCGGCGTCGACCAGCCCGTCCAGGACGTCGGCGTCCCACCGAGCGGTAGCGGTGCGGCGGAACCGGCCGAACCGGGGCCCGGTCGCCCAGTCACGCACCGCACCGTCCCTCGAGTGCACGGGCAGGTCGTCGCCTCCGCGGGGCAGGATGCGTCGGTGGGTCATGTGGAGTTATCGCCGCGGACGCATGCGGCGTTAGCCGTCGCGAGCAAAAATGTGCGGTCAGCGCGAGCGCAGGCGCGCCGCGGTGAGCAGCTCGGGGGTCACCCGGCGGCGGCCACCGTCGAAAACCGTGCGCGCGAAGGGCACCATGAGTAGCGGCTGATCGTCACCCGGCGCCAGGTCGGGGCTGTACACGGGCAGAAATCCGCGGTCGTGAAGGCTCACCAGAAAGTCGGTGCACACCCGCCCGCGGCCGTCGAGGCAGCCGGTGCCGTGCCACGGCAGCAGCGTCGACCCGCCGAGGTAGGAGAACCCGCTGCACCCCGGCCGCGACGCGACGGTCGCGAGCCGCACGTGCGGCGGGAACCGCTTCGGCACGCCGACGGCGTTGTCGGCGAGCGCGGCCGCGAGGTGGTCCACCGCGTTGTCCCACGCCGACGCGAGGACCGCGCGGCGCGCCCGCACCAGCTCGCCGGGCATGCCGCAGGAGTCGAGGCGGTCGGGCTCAGCGAGGACCTGGCAGGCCCACCGCAGCGGCGCCGTGGTGGTGGTGCCCTCGAGCCGCAGCGGCGCGGGCACCGGCACGGAGTAGACGAGCGAGGAGACGATGTCACGGAACGCGGGAACCCCCGCCAGCAGCTGGGGTGGCAGGACCCGCGACATCCGCAGGTCGGCCGTGGCGGACGCCGCCAGCGACCGCGGCGGGCCCACCAGGGTCTCGATCAGCGCGCGCACGTGATGCCTGCTGCGTTCCCGCAGGCGCCAGCCGTGCTCACCCAGCAGGTCGGCGACGTAGCGGTTCTGGTCGCGGAACCGCACGACGTCCGCGACCCCGGCCAGCTCGGCGTAGCGGTGCATCGCGGTGCGGTAGCGGAACACCTCCGACCAGGCCCGCGGCCGGGCGTACCCGCCATCGGTGAGGATCACGACCTGCAGCCCCGGCGGGTAGAACGCCGTGACGGCCCGGTGCAGCTCCCGCAGCCGGATCAGCGCGCCGAGCTCCGCGAGGTCGGGGTGCGGCCCGGCCGCCTTGAGCCCGTTGTCGTGCTGTTTGAACGGGAACCCGCTCACCATCACGGTGACCGGCGCCCCCCGCTGGGCGAACGGGGCGATCTGCGCCACGGCGACGTCGAGCGGGTAGCAGGACCGCGACCCCTTGAGGAACCGCGAGCGCGTGAGGATCCGGTGGACGGCGATCGCGACGTCGCGGGGGCGCCCGGGGTCCCAGCCGCCCTCGGCGCCGCGCAGGTGGTGCAGGGTTCCCTCGACCAGCCGGCTCGCCGCCGCGTCCGCGGCCGTCCGCAGCGCCTCCACCAGCGTCGCGAGCTCCTCGTGGTCGAGACGCAACCGCAGGCGTTCGGCGCCCGGCACGGTGCCGAGGTCGGCGAGCGGGAGGCCACCGAGTGAGCGGGCGTTCGAGACGGTGCGCGGGTCGGGGCATACGCGGGCATGCGGAAGCGCCGCGCGCCGCAGCCCGATCAGGTCCCACGGCGCCGCGGCAGGCTGGGCGAACGAGGGCTGTGCGAACGACAGCGGGGCGGCCGTCACGTCGATGTTCACACCCCGCTCACCCCGCGCCCAGCCCATCACGGGCGACGCATTTCGGGTTGCGCCGCCACGGACGTCGACAGTAGTCCGCCACCGGTCGGCGGTCGACCACCAAGGAGGGAGGAAGATCACCCTGTTACGCCCGCTTCGGAGCAACGACCGAACCGGTCGGACACGCTGCGTGAGGCAGTCTCGCCTGATCAGCGCAGCAGCTGCCACCGGTCGCCCGTGCGGCCTGCGCGCAAGCTGGCCATCCGGCGTTCGAACTCCGTCGCGACGGCCGGGCCCCGTCCCCTCCCCGGGAACACCCCTGCGACGATCTTGAGGTCACGGATCCCGCGGAGCACCTCGAAGCCCTCCCAGGCGGTGACGTCGGTACCGTAACCCGCTGCGAGGTCGCGCTGGTGTCCGGCCGGGCGTCCGAACCGCACAGCCGAGACGGCCATCGGGGTCAGGTCCCACTCCGGTGGCCCGACGCAGCACGAGTCGAAGTCACACACCACGGGGCCGTCCGGCCCGGGGATGACGTTGCCGACGTGGGCGTCGCCGTGCAACACCGACGGGGGCAGCATGAAGTCGAGCTTCGCGGCCGCCGCGGCCAGCTCCTCGCACCGGCGCTCCAGGAAGGACCGGTCGGCACCCGACAGCTCTGGGGTGTCGGCGAGCCGGTTGCGCAGGTCGGCGAGGGGATCCCACTCCGGGAACGTCGCGGGCGGGACGGGCAGCGCGTGCAGCGTGCGCAGGATCGCGGCGAGGTCCGCACCGTCGGGTGCCGGGCCGACGGCGGGCACGGTGTCCCACACGGTCGCGATGCCCCGGCCCGCCCGCACCGGCTGGTCGACGCCGGTCACGAGCCGGATCGCCGGCACGCCGTGCTCGGCGAACCAGGTCGCCGCCCGCACGGCGACCTCCGCGCGCGGGACGTACGACGGCAGGGTCACCAGCCGCACCACCACCGGGTCGCGCGCGAGCTGGAACACCGCATTGTTGACGTGGCGGATGAGCGTCGCTCCCGCCGGGTCCAGCCCGCAGGCGCGGCACACGTCGGCCAAGGCCCCGGCCAGGCTCTCGACGGTCACCGCCCGCCGTCCGGGCACACCCCGCCGTCAAGGCACACACCGCCGTCAAGGCACACACCGTGCGAGCTGATCGGATCAGCCCACGCGGAGGCGACGGAGGCTGACCGCCAGGTCGCGGGCGTCGCTGCTCGCGCCGCGGCGCGCGGCCGCGATCTCGAGCGGCTCGAGGCGTTGCACGACCCGGACCGACTTCAGCGTGGTCGCCAGGCCGTACGCCTCCCGCCCGATGCGCACGCCGTGATCGACATCGCCCTGGCGCAGATGGTTCGTCGCCAGCGCGGTCAGGTTGAACGCCTTGCTGCGCGCCATCGCGTCGTCGTACCCGGCGAGTGCCTTCAGGAGGGCGGGAATGGCGAACGCGGAGTGCTTGGCGTCCGTGACGGACAGTTCCGTGTGGATGGTGCCGATCATCGCGTGCAGATCGGTCTCGCCGAAGAAGCTCACCCAGCTCGGCGCCTCGGCCAGCGTGGCCCGCGCGAACTCGTCGCGCGCCCGGCCGATGAGCTTCAACGTCTGCTCGGGGTCGCCCAACATCGCGTAGGCCCACGCCTCGTTGGCGCACAGCACCGCGACGGCGAGCTCCGAACCCGAGTCCTGCGCCGCGATCTGCCCGAGCTGGAACATCTTCAGGGCGTCGTTCGGCGCGCCGTGGTGCAGGTACACCCGGCCCATGCGGTACAGCACGTTGGACATCAGCCCGTGGTCGCCCGACTCCTTGGCGAACTCCAGTGCCTTGGCGAAATGGTTGCGCGACGAGTCGAGCATGCCGACGTCGAACGTGGTCCACCCGGCGAGGTTCTGCAGGTCCGCCAGCGCGCGGAACAGGTGCTTGCGCACGACTTCCGTGCCCGACGCGGAGATGAGGCGCTGGCCCCAGGACAGCTGGGCCACCACGGCGTCGCGGCAGGCGCCGCCGCCGTACCGGTAGTCGAGGGCACGCAGCACCCTGGTCGCCGCTTCGACCTGCTTGACATCCGTCATGCCGATGCGGCCGGGTGCCGGCGTCTGGGTGGCGGCGGGCACCCACTCACCCCGGTCCGCCCCGAGCACGACCCCGCCGAACGTGATGGCGGCGGCGTGCACGACGAACTTACGGCGCTTCACCGACTCACCCTCCTCAGCAAGCGCGTCGTCGGGTGGTCCGACGACGCTCGTCGCCGTCGACTCGTCATAGGCGAGACCCATGTAGCCCCGAGGGACACCCAGGCCGTCCGAGATGCGAGCGAGGACGTCGTAGGCCATGACCTGGCGACCCTTGAGGATCTCCGAGACCTCGGACTGCGACTGCCCCGTGTGGGCGGCGATCTGGCGCTGGGAGACGCCGACGCGGCGGAGCAACCGGTACACCGTGCTGATGTCCCGAGCTGCGACAGCCCGCCGCATCTCCGACTCCTCCCAGACGTCGGAGGGGATCGGATGGTCCTGCGACCCGACCACGTTCATCTCGCACCCTCACCATTTCGACGGGCGACACAAATTAAGAGTAAGCACGCCGCAGGGTGGCGGCGCAGCCTGCATCGGCAATGCTGATCGGCTCGACCGGTCAGCCATCACCGCTCACCCTAACCGGTAGGCCGATCGGCGCACCACGTCTCCACATCCCGAGAGACAACCCGCACTCTGATGACTCGTACGGCGCGGATGACTCGACGGCGCGCCGCCGGGGCCTCCTCCCGCGGCCCCGGCGACGTCGGCGCGTCCCCGGAACAGGAAGGGTGCCGAGTGGACCAGATTCTGGGCCAGATCCTCCGCCAGGCGGTGTGGGAACGGCTCGACCTGCTCGACGAGCTCGCCTCGCGGGCCGACGCCGAGTCCCTCGTGTCGGTCGCGCGCACCGAGGTGCCGCGGCTGACCGACGGCTGGCGCGTGCTGCTCGCGGCGCACGAGCCGGACTTGCGCGGCCGTTGCCCCGAGTGCTCTCGCCGGTGGCAGTCCCGCCACTCGTCCTGTTCGGTATGGCGCGCCGCGCACGACAACCTGGTCGCGGTCGAGACCGCCCCTCCGCCCGCCAGGCACGCCTTCATCAACCCGGTGCCCTCGCCCCAGGAAAGGGCCTCCGCCGCCCCGGTGCGTTGACCGACGATCTCCTACAACTCCACAGACCAGCCACCACCCACAGATCGGCGGCCTCGCCGTCCACTGCGGTCCTCCCCGGGTCGTAGTGGACGAGAGCACCGTCAGGTGGCCGGTGATCCGGTAACACTCGCGCCCCCGACCGTGGTGTCGGCGGATCACCGGCCACTCGCCACCCGCTCACTGTCCACAGGGGACTGTCCAGCGGCCTCTCTGCGCAGGTCACGGACCCGTCCCAGCCGGACGGGCCCGTCCGGCACGCTTCGGTCAGCGGACCGTCCACCGCACCGAACGGCTCCCCGGAAGGGTGGCGGAGTCAACACCCGTAGGCATCCAGCAGCCGAAGCCAGACCTCGCTGATGGTCGGGAACGCCGGCACCGCGTGCCACAGCCGGTCCACCGGGACCTCCCCGGCCACCGCGATCGTCGCGGAGTGCAGCAGCTCCGCCCGCCGGTCCCGGTCGACGACCATCCGCGCCTTCCCGGTGGAGCCGTCGGCGTGCACCGCGGAGCCCGCCACCGCGATGTCGAGATCCACCACGTCGATGTCGACGCCCTCGGCACGGCCACGCGGTCGGTGGTGGCCGCGAACCGGCTCCACGGCGTACTTCCCCCCGCAGTGGTCGCCCGGGATGAGGCCCACGGCGTCCACGCCGAGGTCGTCGGTCGCAGGACGCCGCCCGGTGGCCACGAGCAGCTCGTCGGCCTCCACCACCGCACCGCCCACGAGCTCCAGGTGCACGATCGTGCCGTCGCGGGACGCCCGCCGCGCGGTGGCGCCGAAGCGCGGACGTCGCCTCCCCGATGCCGCAAGGTTTCAGGAACAGCGCGGACTGCACGGTGAACGCGGCCCACGAGGAGGCCAGGCCGGTCAACGAGACCCCGGCCCGCAGCGCTGCTTGCCAGCTGCGCATCCGCGCCTCGCCGGTGGAGTCCTGATACCGCACATACGGCGGGTTGCCGGTCACGGCGTCGTAGGTCGGCGCCGGCGGCACAAGGAAGAAGTCCCCGATCGTCACCCGCGCCTCGTGCCCCGCGGCGAGTAGGAACGCCGCCTCACTGCAGGACGGCTCAAGCACGTCGTCCGCCGGCGAGCGGATCGCCCAATCGGCCACGTAGCGGCAGAGCGGCGGCGGGGTGAAGAACGCCCCCCGAGCCTTCCTCGCGTCCGCGGAGTCAGAGGCGAGCAGGCGGGTCACCCGCGCAGTGTCTCCTACCACCCAGACAACCTGCGGGACGCACGCCGGTGGGGCTGCACCGGTGCCCGCGGCGATGTCGCCTTCGCGGCGACTCAGGCGGCGTGGGCGAGCAGTTGCCCGTAGGCGACCTCGTGCACCCACCGGCCGCCTGCGACCGTGCGGGCAAGTGGGCCGGCCCCCGCACGCCCGGTCCGCAGGACGTCCACCGCGGTCGGATCCACATCGGACACACTCGCGGCCGCGACCACCCCGACGCCGAAGCGGTCCGCCTGGCGCAGGCAGTCCGCGTCGCGTGCGATGTCAGCGGGCAGCAGGAGCGTGAGGGGGCACAGTCCGCTGAAGGGGACCGCGGCGGTGAGGCCGGTGCGCCAGTGCCGCGCGGGCGCGACGATCCCGACGAGCCGCACCGCGGGCGGCGGCACGAGGTGCGCCATCTCCGGCCAGTCCCATGTGGACACTGCGATCCGGTCGTCCACGGGTTCCCAGCCGGTTGCGCGGCGCCGGTCGTGCATCGGCTGCAGCAGTTCGGCCACCACGACCACTCGCCTGCCGAGCAGTACCACCGGTGGCAGGACGACGCCGTTCCAGCCGAGCGTCGCCACGGCCGTGGGAATAAGGTGGTCCGGCGCGGCGAGGATCTCCACCCCTTCCACCCCGTGCACGAGCGGAGCGAACACCCCGCTGGCGTGCCGTGCAGGCGAATCCTGCGCCACTGCGGCCCCTGTTCCGTCTCGCCCGACAGTCCCGATACCGCCGTGCTCCAGGGATGGGTACCAGGCAGCCCGCGCGGTTCGCCCGTGGCGTGCGCTCCGGCGCGTCGGGCGGCGTCTTCGGAGCGCCGACTGGTAATGCGGTCCGGGCGTGCGGTACGGCTGAGCGCGTGCGTCCGACGGACTGGCGATCGTCACCTCGACGTGTCCAGCCTCAGGACGTCTCCTCGATCCGGCCGGTTGACCGTTCTCAGCCGTGTCGGCCAGGGTCGATGCATGACACCCTCCATCCCCCGGTTCGCGGTCCGCGACCACATCGCCGCGCTCGACGCGGACCAGGACTGCGAGGAGATCGCCCGGTTGCTGGCGACCGTCGAGTTCCCGTGGGACACGACCCGCGCCCTGGAGCTGGCGCTCTACCGGACCTACTGCGTGCCCTCGATCGGTGGCCTGCTGGACTCGACCCAGGAGTTCGCGCAGCGGACGCAGCGGCGCTACGACGACACCTGCCTGCTGCTCGCCGAGGTGATCGAGAACGGGTTGGACAGCGAGCGCGGCCGCGCGGCGATCCGCCGGATCAACCGGATCCACGGCCGCTTCCCCATCTCGAACGACGATATGCGCTACGTCCTGAGCACGTTCGTCGCCGTCCCGCTGCGCTGGCTGCAGCGGTTCGGCTGGCGCCCGGTGACCGAGCACGAGCGCGTGGGTGTGCACAACTACTACCGCGAGCTCGGCCTGCGGATGGGCATCAGGGACATCCCGGTGACGTGGCGGGAGATGCTGGCCCTGTCCGACGACTACGAGCGCGAGCACTTCCGGCGTAGCGCCGCGAGCGCCCATGTGGGCACGGCAACCCGGGAGCTGTTCGTCCGCTGGCTGTGGTTCGTCCCTGCGCCGCTGGTCCGCACGGGTGTCCACGCGCTGCTCGACGAGCCGGTGCTCCGCGTCTTCGGGTTCCGCAGCGCACCGAGGCCCGTCCGGGCCGTGGTGGCGGCGGCGCTGCGTACCCGCGGGAAGCTGGTGCGGCTGCTGCCGCCACGCCGTCGCCCGTTCCGGGTGGCCGAGTCGTGGACCGTCCGCAGCTACCCCGACGGTTACGCGATCGCGGAGCTCGGTCCCGACGGCGCGCGCCTGCCCGGCGCCACCGAACCACGCTCCACCGACGAGGAGGACCGATGACCACCGTTTCGGATCCGACCTTCTACCGGAGCCCCTCGGAGACCGCTGCGGCGCCGCCGGAGCGTCTCGCCTACGTCGTGGCCTTCGACCGCACGGGTGAACGCCCCGATGCCTTGACGGTGCTGGACGTCGATCCCGGGTCCGAGCGCTACGGTCAGGTCGTCGGCTGGGCGGACGTGCCGACCCGTGGGGACGAGCTGCACCACTTCGGCTGGAACGCCTGCTCGAGCGCGCTGATGCACGAGGGGCACGACATGAATGGCCTCGCGCGCCGCTACCTGCTGCTGCCCGGGATACGCAGCTCGAACATCCACGTCTACGACACCCAGCCCGACCCCGCGAACCCGACGCTGGTGAGGACGATCGACGCCGGGGAGCTCGCCGCGAAAGCCGGGTACTCGCGGCCGCACACCCTGCACTGCGGCCCGGACGGGATCTTCCTGTCGTGCCTCGGCGGAGCGGACGGCAACGAGGGCCCGGGCGGGATCGCGCTGCTCGACCACACCACGTTCGACGTCGTGCGCGCCTGGGAGACCGACCGCGGCCCGCAGTACCTGGCCTACGACGCCTGGTGGCACCTGCAGCAGAACACGCTGATCACCAGCGAGTGGGGCACCCCCTCGATGATCGAGGACGGCATCGACCCCGAACTGCTGCTGGGGCAGAAGTACGGCCACAGCCTGCACTTCTGGGACCTCGCCGCCGGCAAGCACCTGCAGGAGGTCGACCTCGGCGCGCAGCACCAGATAGCGCTTGAGCTGCGGCCCGCACACGACCCGGAGGCGACCTACGGGTTCGTCGGCGTCGTCTCCACCGAGGACCTGTCGGCGTCGATCTGGCGGTGGTACCGCGACGGCGACCGCTGGGCCGCGGACAAGGTCATCACCGTCCCCGCCGAGCCGTGCGACGCCGAGAAACTGCCGCCCGCACTGCAGCCCTTCGGCGCGGTGCCGCCGCTCGTCACCGACATCAACCTGTCGGTCGACGACCGGTACCTCTACGTGTCGTGCTGGGGCACGGGCGAGCTGAAGCAGTACGACGTGTCCGACCCTGCTCACCCGCAGGAGACCGGATCGGTGCGCATCGGCGGCATCGCAGGGCAGGCCACCCACCCGGCCGTGCCGGACCAGCCGCTGCGCGGGGGACCGCAGATGGTGGAGACCAGCCGCGACGGGCTGCGCGTCTCGAACTCGCTCTACGGCGCCTGGGACGACCAGTTCTACCCGGACGGCGTGGGGGCGTGGTTGGCGAAGATCGACGCCGACCCAGCGGTGGCCTCACCGTCGACCCCGGGTTCTTCCCGAACGGCGACGAGTTCCGCGGACGCCGGGTGCACCAGGTGCGCCTACAGGGCAGTGACGCGTCCTCGGACTCCTACTGCTAACGCTGAGCCAGGGGTGCGGACTCGGGCGTCGCCATCCACTGGCATCGCGTGCCCCCGACCCTCACCTACTCGCAAGAGTTTATAGTAGGCGCGTGCAGGACATGGTGGAACTGCTGGAGCTGCTCGAACCGAGCGCCGTCCTGCTGGAGGCAAGGGCTCTCGTGGAGAGCCAGTGGTTCGATCGCAAGAGCGCCCGAGTCACACCGAGGGTGCTCGCCGAGACATTGGTCGCCTTCGCCAACGCCGAGGGCGGGCTCGTTGTGATCGGGATGCACGACGGCGCACCAGCCGACGCCGGTGCCGACAATCGGGCTACCAACGGCTGGCGTCAGGCAGGTATCGACTTCGCCCGGCCCCCGGTGCGCACCGACATCCGCACCCTCGCCTGGGCCGACGGGGTGACCGGGCGAACCGGCTCGTTCGTGCTCGTCGACGTGCCGGCATCGGAAAGCGTGCACGCCACCGCGAAGGACGAGGTGTTCCTGCGGGTCGGCGACGAGAACCGGCGGCTGTCGTTCGGCCAGCGCAAGGAACTGCTCTTCGACAAGGGGCAGGCGCAGTACGACCAGACCACGCCGTTCGACGTGGAGGCCGACCAGCTTCAGCACCGGGCCGTCGATGCCTACCTGCGTGAGATCGGCGCGAGCGATCCGAATCGAGTCCTCGTCGCTCGCGGTCTCGCCGACCGGTCGGGCGTGGCTACGGTTGCCGGGCTCCTCGTCTTCGGCGACGCGCCGGAGACCTGGTTCCCGAGCGCGCACCTGCGCGTCATCCGTTACCGAGGGTCGGAGCGTGGCTCGGGTAGCAGGCTGCAAGTGCTCCACGACGAGCGGATCGAAGGGCGCATCCCCGACCAGGTTCGTCACGCAGTGGATCTCGTCGACGGACTCGTGCCCAACCGGCAAGCATTGAGGGCGGACGGGCTGTTCGGCCGGGTGCCGCTCATCCCGCGAGACGCGTGGCTCGAGGGCATCGTCAACGCCGCTGTGCACCGCTCTTACAGCAACTTCGGTGACCACACCCGCATCGAGATCTTCGATGACCGCATCGAGATCGAGAGTCCCGGCCGCTTTCCGGGCCTCGTCGACCCGGGTGACCCCCTCAGGATCACCCGCTTCGCGCGTAACCCCCACATCGCCCGAGCGTGCGCCGAGCTCGGTCTGGGACGGGAGTTCGGTGAAGGTATTCGACGGATGTTCGACGAGATGCGTCTCGCCGGGCTTGGTGACCCGGAGTACTACCAGACCGCGGGGAGCGTCCGCCTTGTCCTGCCTACGGACCCGGTCGAGCGCGCCCTCGAAGCCCGACTCCCGCTGGAGGCACGGGAGATCGCCCGGCTGCTCCGCGACGCGGGGCGCCTCGGTACGGGCGAGATCGTCGAAGCGACCGGCCGATCACGGCCCTGGGTACTGGGCAGACTCCGACAGTTGGAGGAGGCCGAGATGATCGAACGCGTCGGCAAGGGGCCATCCGACCCCCGGGCCTACTGGAAGCTCCGCGTCGACTGACCGCGCACTTCGAGACTGTAAACCGTCCTGCTGGGCTCGGTACGTCTCTGACCTGCAGCTTTACGCGTACCCTCAACGAACTCGCAACGGCCGTTTCGAGTAGCCGGGCTATCAGCGGTGGCGGTACCCGGGCGGGCGGCTTCAGGTGCGCAGTTCGGGGAAGTCCTCGTCGCGGTACTCGCCCTCGACCGGGCTGTCGCCGGTGTGCAGCTCTTCTTCCCGGTCGCGTAGCTGCACCCGGCGGATCTTGCCGGAGATGGTCTTGGGTAGCTCGGCGAACTCCAGCCGCCGGATCCGCTGGTAGGGAGCGAGGTGCTGCCGCGCGTACTGCAGGATCGAGAGCGCGGTCTGCCGGGTGGGCTCGTGGCCGCTCGCGAGCACGACGTACGCCTTCGGCACGGCGAGCCGGATCGGGTCCGGGGACGGCACGATGGCGGCCTCGGCGACGGCGTCGTGCTCGAGGAGGACGCTCTCGAGCTCGAACGGCGAGATGCGGTAGTCGGAGGCCTTGAAGACGTCGTCCGCGCGGCCGACGTAGGTGATGTAGCCGTCCTCGTCGCGGGATGCCACGTCACCGGTGTGGTAGTACCCGTCGGCCATCGCCTCGGAGTTGCGCTCCTCGTCGTCGGCGTAACCGACCATGAGCCCGAGTGGTCGCTCCGAGAGGTCGAGGCAGATCTCGCCCTCGTCACTCGGCTCACCGGTCGCGGGATCGAGGAGGACGACGAGGTACCCGGGCACCGGACGACCCATCGACCCGAACTTGATCCGCTGGCCGGGCGGGTTCGCGATCTGCACGGTGGTCTCGGTCTGCCCGAAACCGTCGCGGACCGTCACCCCCCAGGTCTGCTCGATGCGCTCGATGACCTCCGGATTGAGCGGCTCGCCCGCCCCGACGACCTTCTGCGGCGGCGTCACGACCGAGGACATGTCCGCCTGGATCAGCATGCGGTACACCGTCGGCGGCGCGCAGAAGCTCGTGACACCGCAGCGTTCGATCTGGGAGAGCATCGCGGTCGCGTCGAACCGGGGGTAGTTGCAGATCAGGACCGTCGCGCCCGCGATCCACGGCGCGAACACGTTGCTCCACGCGTGCTTCGCCCACCCCGGCGAGGAGATGTTGAGGTGGATATCACCCGGCTCGAGCCCGATCCAGTACATCGTGGACAGGTGACCCACCGGATAGGAGGCGTGGGTGTGCACCACGAGCTTCGGCTTCGCCGTGGTCCCGGAGGTGAAGTACAGCAGCAGGGTGTCGGTGGCCTTCGTGACACCGTCCGGGATGAAGTCGCTCGAGG
Source organism: Actinomycetota bacterium (assembly GCA_030856045.1). Taxonomy (GTDB): domain Bacteria; phylum Actinomycetota; class Actinomycetes; order Mycobacteriales; family Pseudonocardiaceae; genus JALYQB01. Next base: position 13,052 of record JALYQB010000569.1, on the reverse strand, counting down.
CCGACTCGGCGTTCGCGAAATGCGACCAGCCCTCGACCGCCTCCCCGACGCAGCTGCGGCCGTAGTCCCCCGGCACGTCATCGAACTTGTCCACGTCCGATGATCCGACGACCACGTGGCGCGCGCCGCCGCGGTCGATGCGGTCGCGCAGGTCGGCGGGGGCGAGCAGCGTCGTCGCCGGGATGATGATCGCGCCGAGCTTCATCGCCGCGAGGATCGTGTCCCACAGCTCGACCTGGTTGCCCAGCATGAGCAGGATGCGGTCGCCCCGCGTGACACCCTGTTCGCGCAGCCAGTTCGCGACCCGGTTGGAGCGCGCCGACATCTCGGCGAACGTCCAGCGGCGTTCGGAACCGTCCTGCTCGACGATCCACAGCGCCGGCCGGTCCGCGGCCTCCCTGCCGAGCAGGTCGAACCATTCCAGCGCCCAGTTGAAGTCGTCGAGCACCGGCCAGCGGAACTCGCGCACTGCGGTGTCGTAGTCCTCCCGGTGCGCCAGCAGCAACTCCCGCGCGGTCATGAACGCCCGCAGACTCGACTCGCTCACCCGATCTCCTCCGCTCGCCGTTCCGTTCGACTGCGGGGCCGATCCTGCCACCGACTGACTGCCACATGGAGCCATGTGGCAGCGCAGGCGCGGCGGGCGATCAGCCGCCGAAGACCTCGAAGGTCACCTCCGGACGCCCACCGGTGACCGTGTCCAGCACCGCGCGCGCGTCCGTGCCCAGGGCCTCGAGGTAGGTGCGGTGTGCGGCGAGGGAGGCCACCGCCGCGTCGAGCGTGCCGGAGATGTCGGTGACGTGGGTCGGCTGCGGCGAGGCCGCCACGGCGACCCACCGCACGCCGTCCCAGGGCTCCCCCGCGTCGGGGAAGATCCACCGGTTGGCTGCGTCGGCGACGGCGTCGAGCACGGCTGTGCCGACAGCACGGTGGTCCGCGCTGTTCCACGTGCCGGGGCCCCAGGAGTCGCGGTGGTTGATCGTCAGCACGAGCTCGGGGCGGTGCCGCCTGATCGCCGCTGCGATGTCGCGCCGCAGCGGCGGACCGAGCTCGATGACGCCGTCGTGGTGGTCGAGGAACTCCACGACCGACACCCCGACAGCCGCGGCCGCGGCCCGCTGCTCGGCCTCGCGCAGCGGACCGCACTCGGCGGGCGCGACGCCGTCGATCCCCGCCTCACCCCGGGTGACCAGTAGGTAGGTGACCTCGCGGCCGCCCGCGGTCCACACGGCGATCGCCCCCGCGGCGCCGTACTCGAGATCGTCCGGATGCGCGACGACGGCCAGCGCGCGGCTCCAGTCCGTGGGCAAAGGTATGAGCGCAGTCATGACACAAGCATGCCTGCCGACCGCGACAAGCATCCATGTCGCGGTGGGGACGTGCTGTGCGACGCTGAGCAGGTGACCGAGGCTGCATCCCGCTCCCGCCTGTATGGCTGGCTCTACGCACTGCGCACGACGAACCCGCCGCCCGGCGAGGTCGACGCCGTCGCGCGCTGGATCGTCGTCACGCGCGCGGCGGTACTACCGATGACGCTCACCGCGGGCCTCGTCGCAGGGCTGCTGGCCATCGGTGAGCCTGGCTTCGACTGGCGCTGGCTGACCCTCGCGGTCGTCGGCATCACGCTCGCGCACCTGGCGAACAACCTGATGAACGACCTGTACGACACCTCCTCCGGGTCGGACTCGGCGACCTACCCCCGCGCCCTCTACGCCCCACACCCCATCCTGTCCGGGCTGGTCACCCGCCGGGCACTGCTCACCGCGATCGTCGCGGTCAACGCAGCGGACCTCGTGATACTCGTCGTACTCACCGTGGTCCGGGGGTGGCCGATCCTGGCGTTCGGACTCGCCGGGTTCGTGCTGAGCGTGGCGTACACGGCGCCGCCGCTGCGGCTGAAGAAGCGTGGCCTCGGCGAGCCCGACGTTCTGGTGGTCTGGGGACCGCTGATGGTCGGCGGCACCTACTACGCCGCCGTCGGCTCGGTCGGCTGGCCGGTGCTGCTGGCGTCGCTGCCCTACGGGCTGCTGTGCACCGCGGTGCTGATGGGCAAGCACATCGACAAGATCCCGTTCGACGAGCCGCTCGGCATCCGGACGTTACCGGTGCTGCTCGGCGCCGCGCGGGCACGAACCGTCACGCTCGGGCTGATGGTGGCGTTCTACGTTCTCGTCGCGCTGTCGGTGCTCGTCGGCGCGATGCCCTGGCCCGCGCTGGCGTGCCTCGCCGCCCTGCCCCGGCTGGTCAAGATCTGGCCGTACTACCGCAAGCCCGCCCCGCCGGAACCTCCGAAGGACTTCCCGGTGTGGCCGCTGTGGTTCGCCGCCGTCGCGTGGGTGCACACCCGGCAGGCAGGCGCCCTGCTGGTCGTCGGCCTCGCGATCGCCGCGGTGTTCGGCATCAGCTGAGCCGACGGCCGCACGCGACGGGGCCGCCGGAGTTCTCCCGGCGGCCCCGTCCTGGCGGAGATCGATCAGAAGATACCCAGGAAAGAGTCGTCCCGGTCCTGGTCGCCGTTGACGCTGTTGACGTTGAGCAGGTCGCCCAGCAGTCCGTCGTCGTTCCGGTCGCCTGCGATCTCGTTGTCGCCGAAGAGGTCGCCGAGGTTGAGGTCGATGTTCAGGCCGCGGTTATCGTCGGCCTGCTCGTCCGGTGCCTGCGTGGCGATCGCGACGGTGGGCTCGTTGACGTTCCCGGTGTCGGCGGAGGCCACGCCGGCCAGCCCGAGGGCCAGCGGAAAGCTCAGCGCGGCGGTAGCGGCAATGCGAGTGATCGTGCGCATCAGAAGGTCATCCTTTTCCTGCATCGGTGGTTCGGCTCCGGAAACCCGGTCGGTTCCAGCGCTCTCACGAGGCCCGATTTCAGCGCCTCGCACTAGCGTCAACCACCGCACGCGGGGCACATCATCCAGCGCAGGCGGTGATCCATCTCCCTGCTCCGTGGTCGAACCGTCACCGGGTCCGCAACGAACACCGACGACTTCGGGTCGGTGCGCGGTGGCTGGGGGCGGTCCACACTGGCTACCCGAGTCAGCGAGTCGCTTCAGCGCCCAGCCAGTTCGCCGCAGTGTGCCAATTCGCCGCAGTGTCTCAATGGAGCTGCAGGCGATCGAGCGCACGCCGGTTCGTCTCAGCGCCGCCGCGGTGGACCGAATGCCGGATCCCGTTGTAGACCAGATTCCAGAGTTCGGGGTTCTGCTGGATCACCCCGAGGTGAGTCGTGGCCTTGCGACCCGTCGCCGGACTGGAACGACCGCGAAGAGCACCGCGAGCCACAGCATCGGAGTGCCCCGCTGGTAGTCCCGCACCTGGTAGGAGCTCGGGTCCGCCGGGTCGCCGCCGGTGTAGGCGAGCACGATGCGGTCGCCGGTGGTGAAGCTCGGCGTGCTGGGCTCGTCCGGCAGGACCTGCTCGATCGTGATACCGGGCGCCTCACCGTCCTGCAGCAGGATGGTGTGCGCGACGCACTCGGGCTCCTGCTCGGTGCTGGCCCCGTCCACGCTGCACGAGGCGGCGTTGGTCGCGATGACCTCACCCTGTACCGGCCGCTGCCCGAACCCGACATCGGCCGCAGCAGGGGGCTCGCCACTGGGCCAGGTCAGCGCCACCCCGACGAGGGTGGCCAGCGCGAACGGCACCAGTACCAGGGCGAGCAGCACCCGCACCCGAACCGACGCGGGCTCACTGGGCCCGTGACCATGGCCGTGACCCAACAGTGCCGCCGGTGCACCCGTGGGCCGATGGCGGTGGCGGGGACGGGGCGAGGTCGGTGCGGAGAAGCCCATCGCGACATCCTGCCCACCGCTGGCTGATCGGGGTCCACGCGAGGTGGTGGCGGGCTCGGTAACACTGGCCCCGTACCGAGCGAGGGAGTCCCGATGACCTACCTGCCGCTGGCCGGGGCGATCGTGCTGGAGGTGATGGGCACGGTCTCGCTGCGGCTCCGACGGGCTCTCCCGCCCGGTGCCGACGGTCCTGGTGGCCGTCGGGTACCTCAGTGCCTTCGTGCTGCTCGCGCAGGTGCTGGCGCGCGGGCCTGCCCGTAGGGGTGGCCTACGCCATCTGGGCGGGCGTCGGCGTGGCAGCCCTGGAGCTCGGCCGCGCCCCGTGGACCTCGCCAGCGAAGTGCTACGAGGTGCTACCTCGATCCATGTGGCACGCAGGTGATCACAGCGTCATGTAGCCCGCCTCATGCCACTGCGCGGTCCGGCGAGCCACCGTGTCGAACGGGTGTTCGATACGCTCCCAGCATGCGGTGGGACAAGCTGACACTGTCCTCTGATCTGACGAGGACGCGCCCTTCGGCGCGGAGCGGTGTCCGTCGGGTATCTCAGTGCCTTCGCGCTGAGGTCTCGCCGTCGGGCGGTCAGCTGTGACGCTCAGGTTCCCTTGCGGAATCGCTCGGTGAGTTCCCTGCCGCGCTGGAGGCTGATCGGGCGCAGTCCCTCGGCGTGGCCGAACCGATTGACGAGTTCAGCAAGGTGGACGTCGTAGGTGGCCTCCACCAGATCGGCGTACACGTCTCCGGTCGCACGTGCCCGCCGCCAGGCGATGAATCCGAGGCACACCCCGAGCACGGCGCTCGGCCACCACACCGCGCCGAGGGCTAGATAGAGGCTCGCCCACCCACCGAGCGCGGTGGCGTTGTCGAGGCGTTCCCTGGCCTCGATGAGCGGCTGGCGGGTGCTGTCCGGCAGCAGCAGCCAGAGCCTCGGCCACGACGAGCCGAGCTCCAGGCCGTACTCGCATGACACCCGGCTCGCGGGCGCGTGCAGGCGGTCGCCGAGCCAGGTCGGGAATCGCGGTGGGGTCAGTGCGATGTTGTTGCGCCTGGTCCGAAGCTCACCGAGGCTTTCCTGCTGGTCCTTGTCCTGAGCCTGTTGGTAGTCCCCATCTCGTCGGGTCCACTTATTCTTGCGCCGGGTGGTGAGCACGGCCGCGAGGGGACGGAGGAAGAACGGCCACCTTCCGGTCAGCGCGTGTTCGACTGGCCGGCGGAGTACCTGGGCGACGAGGCCAGCGCCTGCGGAGGCGATCAGGACAGCGAGCAACACGACCACGCCCCGTGTCAGCCCCGCCCCGTCCTGCCCGGTCGCGGTGAACTCGGTCAGCTCCTGCCACAGCAGGCTGGTGTCCGCCCACCGCCGGTGTCGCAGGATTACCGCCGCCACGGCAACGGACACAAACAGCGCGCCGGGGATCACGAGCACCGCAACCCACCGTTCGGCGAGCCTCTTGCCGAGTTCGGTGAGGAAGCCTGTCATCGCGGCTCCTTAGTTGTCGGCGACGAAACGCAACGCCTGGTCATGGACATTGCAGCTGGGCAGTTCTGAGCCGGCGGTGCGGTACACGACGCGGTCGCACGTGCCCTTGGGGCACAGGTAGACACCGATGAGCGGCCGGGCCGCTTCCGGGTGTATCGGAGTGGGGAGCGTGCCCCGCGGCTTCGACTCGCGGCCGACGCCCAGCTGTTCGAGGAACGGCGCGACCGGTTCGCCGCGGCGCGCAGCCTGAGCGGCCTGCTCGAGGAGCGCCCGGCTGGCCACCGACGCCGGACCACGAAACGACTTCCGCAGCGTCGGCAGTTGGGCGCACAACTGGGCCAGCGCATCCTGCTCCGTCACGGCACCCCCATCCGATTGGGTCGATCGCTCCGAGCGGGGATCGATCGTAGTAGTCGACGGTCAGGGACCGGCATGGATGTGCGCGGCCCAGGCTGTCGGACTTTCCGGCGTTTCCTCGCGTAGTGCCCGGACCGCGTGATGCAGCGCCTGCGCGACCGCCAGCCCGTCCTCGGCGCGGTGCGAGGCCAGGAACCGGTACACGCGCTCGGCCATTTCGACGGCGTAGTTGTCGTCCACCCGCCACATCGTTCCGATCACGTGGGTGAAGCCGGCCAGTTGCAGGGCGCCGGTCAGGTGGATCGCCTCGTCCGGTAGCCGACTGCCGCCGACGGCCGTTTCGCAGGCGGACAGGAACGCGAGCTCCGCGCCGTCCAGCCGGAGTCGCGCGATGTCGGCCACCCGGAACTCGCCGTCGCTCAGGAACAGCCGGCCGCTGGAGGGCTCGTCGATGTCTTGTGTGCCGTGGCAGGCGAAGTGCACCCAAGAGTGGCTAGCGAGCTCGTCCCGCAGGTGTTCGAGGCTCGCGCGGGCCCCGGTCAGCATGGTGCCACCGAGCAGGCTTTCCAACACAGCTGCCTCGCGTCGTGCGCCCGGCAGCGGTGTGTGCCCGGCGAGTTCGGAAACGGCGACGATCAAAGCCTTGGTGGTTTCCGGGCGCGGTGCTCCCCTGGCCCGCAGCAGCGCACTGAGGTTCGGCGTGTACGACGAGACTGCGCGATCGAGCACGGCATCCCCGGCGACGCTCACGGCCGCGTGCAGGGGCAGGAAGGCCAGCGGCCCGGTGGGACACCACCAGATCCTCGGCCACGCCTCCTCGGGCGCGGGCGGCCCACTGATGCCGAGCTCACGCAGAACCGGTTCGGCCACGACCCGCCACAGCCAGTCCAGCGTGTCGGCCACGACCCGGTCGGCCACCGAGTGTGCCCGGCCGAGCGTCGTCGTCTCTTCGAGAAGGACCTCGACCTGTTCTTCGGCGTCCTTCGTCGACAGCTCGGTCAGCGGGCACACGCGCACGCCGGTGTCGGTGAGCAGGAGCGCGTCGCACCGGCTACTGCCCATGTTGATCACGACGACCGGCCCGTGCGCGGCGGCGCGGACAAGCTGGGCGAACCGGGGTGTCCGGAGGAAGTCCTGAAACCCCGGAAGCCCGTGGACCTCGTTGAGCACCTCGTTCCACTCCCTGGCGAGCCGGTGACGGCGATCTGACGTCACCCCGGTTGCCACGGCGCCGGGGGTGAGCGCACCGCGTTGCCAATCCGGAGCGGTCGCCGGCTGGTCGAGCTCGGCACGGATGTGCTCCAGCCGCGCGGCGAGCGGTGGGGCGTGCCGCGCGAGATCGGTGAGTTCGGTGCGCGTCTCCAGCGCATGCGCCGCCAGCGCACCTCGACCCTGTTCGAGCAACTCGATTGCCTGTTCCGGGTCACCGTTGTCGAGCGCCAGCCCGGCGGCGTAGCGGCTGAGCTGGCCGAACGGGGGGAGGAGCAGTTCGTGGTCGGACCTGTCCGCGCCGTGCCATGTCACCACGGGCAGCAGGTCGATGCCCACCCGGGCTGCGTCCAGGGCGTCTGGCAGGCGCCGATTGGTCTCGGCCAAGCGCGCGACCGCCGCCGCGCTGAAAGCACGTGTTATTGCCGGGATCGCCGGGTTGGCCATGAGTTTCCGGAAGACCCGCTCGGCTTCGCGCCCGTCGGTGTCGTCGTTCTCGCTGATGGATATCCGCATCATCAACGCCTGGCCCAGCCCCATCAACGTGTTCTCCGGCTCGGGATCACCGGCGGGTAGATCGGCGATCAAGGCTTGGCAGAGTTCGATTACCCGGTCCAAAGTTGCTGGATCACGAGTCTGGTGGAACCTGGCGAATAGCGCATTCGCCAGGTTGTTCTGCAACCCCTGACGCAGTCGGCGCGTCGCAACCGGCGACTGGACGAGCGGCTCGATCTGACCCACCGCCTCCGCCAGGGCGTCGTCGGTCCCGGAGCGGCGAGCGATCGTGAGCAGCACGGTGGCCAGGTTCCCGTGCAGCAAGACCTGGTCGCCGTGGTCGGCGGGTAGGCCGGCGATCACCTCGGCCAGCACGCCGCGGGCCCGTTCGGCGTCGGCGATGTCCCTGGTGTGTTCGCTGCGGCTGTTGAGCATCGCGGCAAGATTGTTAACCGCGGCCACCCGATCGGCCTCGGACAGCCTGATGTCCAGCATCTGCTCGGTGGTCTCGATTGCCTCGGTGAGCGATGCGAGGTGCCGGGTGCGGTTGTACCGCTCCCGCAGCGCCAGGGCCAAGGTGAACAGCAGCTCGCTATAGCCGTCACGGTCCGGACCGCTGCCGAGCACCGCCTGCCGGCTGATGTCTACCGCGTCGTCCAGCACCGCCAGATCGCCGGTGTGCCGGTAACGAAAGATCAGGGCCATGCCGACGCTCGAGAGATGCTCTGCGTGGTGTTTGCTATCGGGGGTCGACACAGCCAGCGCCCGACGGCTCACCGCCTCGATCCGGTCGAGCAGCCCAGTGTCCCCAGCGAGGTCCAAACGGGCGCGCAGCAGCAAACTCAACCGATTGAGCATGTTGGAGTTGTCGGCGTGCCGTCGCCCTGGTGACGTAACGTCCTCCAGCGCCTGGATGACCTCGTCCAGCGTGGTGAGATCGGTCGGGTGGTATCGCCGCTGTATAACGCCTGTCGCCAGTGCGGTAAGCATCTCGCTGTCGAACTGGTCGACACCCGACTCGCGCACGGCTGCGAGCATGAGGGCAATGGCTTCGCTCAGGACCGCCGGATCGTGCACGAGCTGCTGCCGGTAGAACAGATACTGTCCGAGTTGCCCGCACCACTCGCCGTGCCGGTCATCGCCCGGCCCGGTGCTCGCGTGCAGCTCCCGGTACACCGCGATCGCCTCGTCGAGCACGTCGAGATCGCGCCTGCGCGCGAACCGCTCCGTCAGCAACCCTGCGAATACCGGCAGCTGGTGTTCCCGGCTGTGCGCGAGCTCCGGCAACTCCTGCAGCTGCCGGGCCAGGTCGATCGCCTCATCCAGCCCGTCGACATCCGAGTCCCCCGCGGTGCTGCTGATCAGTGCTGAGGTCAACGCGAACATGATGCGGGCACGGGTTGACTCGTCGGATCCGGTGAGCGTCAGAGCTCGCCGGAGCAGCGGAACCCCATGCTGCATGGCGTGGGGATCTCGCAGCCGGTTGGCCTTGCCGGTGAGCATGGCCCCCAACGCCAGGAGTCGCCGGGCAAGCTCGGCGTCACCGTCCGGTGTGGAGTCGAGCGCAGCCCGTCCGTGCTGAATGGCCTCATCCTCGTCGCGCGCGTCCTCGGTGAGTTCAAAGCGCAGTTTGTTGGTCAGGAAGAGGAACTCATGGCTCCACGGGTACTGGGGGTCGTCCACGGCGGTGGCGGCCAGTACGCCTGTTCCGACTACCAGCGCAGCGTCGATAGGGATCAGCTCACGGCTACTCTCGGCGTGACGGAACAGTCCGGCCGCAGTAGCCCGCCAGCCGACGAGCATGTCCTGTGTAAACGGTCGCGCGCGGTCGTACAGTCCGCGCAAGCCCGCCGGAACGGCCTCGGGTTGGGCGGGGTGTACGTGAGCGAAGGTGAGCACCGCCCGGGCGAACTCGGATGGCGCACGCCTTGAGTCGGCAGCCGCCAGCCGGTTCATCTCGACATCGGTGATGGTGATGAACGCACGCAGTCGCTCGCCTGGGTGCGGCAGATCACCGTCCCGCAGCTGCGGCCAAGTGCCGGCCAGCAGTGAATCCGCCTGGCGCAAGGCCGCGTCGGCGAGTTTGGTGCCGGACAGGCGTTTGCGTAACCGGTCGGGCAGGTCCTCGCGGAAGAGCTCCAACAGCCGTTCCAGCACCCGCGACCTCCGTCCGGAACCGTTAGCCCTTCACTCTGCCACGGGTGGTCACGGTCTAGCGGCCCCTTGCCCGCAGCGCAGCGATGGCGTGCTGGACGTCCGACACGTCGGCCACGCCGAGCCGGGCAGGCAGCAGAAGTGTCGTCGGTGCGGGCAGCTCCAGCGGATCGCCGAGCACCACGTGCCCGACTGTGGCCAGGGAACCGGCAGCGAGAAACCGGCGTCGCTTCACGTCCTCGTCCACATCCTCCGGGTCGGAGGGTTGCAAGTCCTCATCGTAGGCGAGACCCATCTCCCCGCGAGAGACCCCGAGCCCGTCGGCGATGCGCACGAGCACGCCATAGCCCATCACCCGGCGCCCGTGGAGTATCTCCGAGACTTCGGACTGCGACTGCCCGGTGAGTCGCCCGATTCGGTGTTGCGACACCCCGGCCCCGGTCAGGAGCTTGTAGACCCGGCTGATGTCCCGGGTCGGCTCCGTGCGCCCGCCGTGACGCGCCGGAGGTCTCAGGCAACCCCGCAGGCTGCAGCGGTGCAGCACGGCCAGCTCAGGCAGCGGCGTTGCGCGGCCGGTCAGGATGCGCGTCACGTTCTGCGCGTGCCACTCGCCGCCGCACACCGGGGTACCGTCGCCTGCCACTGTTTCGTGATCGAGTAGACGGACTCCCCCGCGAGCACCCGGCGCACCCCGTCCCGGATCGCGTCGGGGTCGGCACCGACCGGGTCCACCCGTTCCCTCGGAACCGTGACCCACGGTTGCGCCTCACCGCACCCGTCGATGAGCAGCTCCAGTTCGCCGTCCACGGCGCCCGCCAGGCGCAGCTGAAGCCTGGCCTTAAGCGATGAGGAGTGGGCGAGGGGGGAGTTGAACCCCCACGTCCTTTCGGACACACGGACCTGAACCGTGCGCGTCTGCCATTCCGCCACTCGCCCGAGCGACCGCGCGATGCTAGCACGGGCAGCGGGCCCCGCCGGCCGGGTGGAACCTCCCGCTCACACCGGCACGGATACGATCGAGGGGGCAATCACGGGCGGACCGGAGAGGAGGTGCACCGTGGGCGTGGTGTCACGGTTCGAACGCCGCCTCGAGGGAATGGTCGGAGACGCTTTCGCGCGGGTGTTCGGTGGCAGCGTGGTCCCCCAGGAGGTGGCCCAAGCGCTGCAGCGGGAGGCCGAGGTGCGTGCCCGGTCGCTCGCAGGCGGGCGGATCCTCGCGCCGAACAGGTATACCGTCACGCTCGGCGCCGCCGACCACGACCGGCTCACGGGTGATGAGCACCGCGTGATCCGACTGCTCCGCGACTGCATCATCGAGCACCTCGCCGAGCACGGCTGGGACACCTACGGTGACGTCGTCGTGACGCTGGAGCGGTCTGCGACGCTGCACACCGGACAGTTCCGTACCAGCTCGTCCGTGGACCCCGACGCCTCGCGCCGCTCGCAGGCGAACCCTAGTACCGCAGGAGATCCAGCCATGAGCCAGCAGCGCCCCGAGGGCGACAAGCACGGTCAGCACGGCGGGTACGGCCACGAGCAACCCGAGGAGCACGACCCCGCCCACGGCCGGCAGTACGGCTACGAGCAACGACCCGGCTACGACCAGAACTACGGGTACGACCAGCACCAGGGCTACGGCCAGCAGTACGGCTACGACCAGAGCCACGACCCCGACCAGCAGGGTTACGACCAGAGCCAGGCATACCAGCAGGGCGGTGGCTACGGCTACGACCAGCACCAGGGCTACGACCAGGGTTACGGTCAGGGCGGTTACGGCTACGACCAGAGCTACGGACAGGGCCCGGGCGGCCCGGGTGGCGGATACGACCAGAACTACGGTCAGTACGGCGGCGCCCCCGGCGGCTACGGCTACGACCAGCATCAGGGCTACCCGCAGGACGGCGGCTACGGCGGGGGGATGGACAACTACGTCCCACCACCGGTGCAGACCGGGGCGCGACCGATCACGGCGCTGTTGAGCCTCGACGACGGCTCGAACCGCACCTACCAGCTGGTACCGGGCGCCAACGTGGTGGGCCGCGGCCAGGATGCGCAGTTCCGGCTGCCGGACACCGGCGTCTCGCGGCGGCACATGGAGATCAGCTGGGACGGTCAGACCGCGGTGCTGGCGGACCTCGGCTCGACCAACGGCACGACCGTCAACGGCTCGCCGGTGCAGACCTGGCAGCTGGCGGACGGCGACGTGGTCCGGCTGGGGCACTCCTCGCTGGTCTTCCACCTGCAGGGCTGATCCGAACCAGGGCAGGAGATTCCAGGCATCGTGCCGGAACTGGTGCTGCAACTGACCAGAGCAGGGTTTCTCGTCCTGCTCTGGTTGTTCGTGGTGGCCGCGCTGCGCGTCGTGCGCTCCGACCTGTTCGCCGCGTCCGGGCTGCGCGCCAACATCCCGATCCCGCGCCGGAACACGAAGCCCGAGCGCAACCAGGCCGCGCGCCAGCTCGTCGTCACCGGCGGTGCCCTGGCCGGGACCCGCATCTCGCTGGACGGCAGGCCGATCCTGCTCGGTCGGGCGGACGACTCCACCCTCGTGCTCGACGACGACTACGCCTCCACCCGCCACGCCCGCCTCGGCTTCGCCGAGGGGGACTGGTTCCTCGAGGACCTGGGCTCCACCAACGGCACGTATCTCGACCGGGCTAAGGTCACCGCACCCACGCGGGTCCCTCCTGGGGTCCCGATCCGCATCGGCAAGACGGTGATCGAGCTGCGGTCATGACACTCGTCCTCCGCTACTCCGCCCGGAGCGACCGCGGCCTGGTTCGGCAGAACAACCAGGACTCGGTCTACGCCGGCCCGCGCCTGCTCGCCCTCGCGGACGGGATGGGCGGGCACGCCGCGGGCGAGGTCGCCTCGAAGGTCGTCATCGCGGCGTTCGCGCCCCTCGATGACGACGACCCCGGCAACAACCTGCTCGACCAGCTGCGCGAGGCCACCCAGAGCGGCAACGCCGCGATCAGCGAGCTCGTCGGGGAGGACCCTGAACTCGAGGGGATGGGCACGACGCTGACGGCGGTGCTCTTCGCGGGCACCAAGCTCGGCCTGGCGCACATCGGCGACTCCCGCGCCTACCTCATGCGTGACGGGGTGCTCACCCAGATCACCCACGACGACACGTTCGTCCAGTCGCTGATCGACGAGGGGCGGATCACCGAGGACGAGGCCTCCAGCCACCCGCAGCGCTCGCTGCTGGTCAAGGCACTGACCGGCCACGACGTCGACCCCTCCCTCACCGTCCGGGAAGCCCGACCCGGCGACCGGTACCTGCTGTGCTCCGACGGGCTGTCCGGCCCGGTGAGCCACGAGACCCTCGCCGATGCGCTGCGCATCCCGGACCCGCAGGAGTGCTCGGACCGGCTCATCGAGCTCGCGCTGAAAGGCGGCGGACCGGACAACGTCACCTGCATCGTGGCCGACGTGGTGGACGTGGACTTCGGGGACGACGCCCCCATCGTCGGCGGCGCCGCGGGCGACGGCGTGGAGGATCCGCAGCCGAACTCGTCGGCGTCGCGCGCGTCGGCGACGCTGCCGCGCCGCGAGCCGAAGCGGATCACGG
>JALYQB010000337.1 GCA_030856045.1 Actinomycetota bacterium | reverse complement strand
CGCGTCCTGATCCTGACGACGTTTGACCCTGACGAGTACGTGTACCGGGCGCTCCGGGCCGGCGCCAGCGGTTTCGTCCTGAAGGACATCCCCGCCACGGATCTCGCAGCAGCTGTGCGCACCGTCGCCGCAGGCGGCGCTCTGCTCGCACCGTCTATCACGCGGCGACTAGTCAGCCGGTTCTCGCAGCAGCTGCCGCTCGACGGCACGCTCGCCCGGCGGGTCCACCGACTGACCGACAGGGAGCGCGTTGTCGTCATCGCCGTCGCGCGCGGGCAGAGCAACGCCGAGATCGCCGACCAGCTCCGCATCGGCGGCGTCACCGTAAAGTCACACGTCTCGAGCGTGTTGACCAAGCTCGGCCTGCGCGACCGCACCCAGATCGTTGTTTTCGCCTACGAAAGCGGTCTCGTCAGTGCCGGGGATCACGAGATCGGCCACTGAGGCAGCCTGCGGGCGCGCGGCGCCCAAGTCCGAAGCGCGCTCCCGTGCGCCGCTGCTCGTCCACAGGCTGAGCTACGTCGTCGCAAGCGGCGAGGCGCCGCTACACCCGCTCATCGGCATGACAGCGCGACTCGCGGCATGAGCCCGTACTGCCGTGGGTGGCCGCCTGGGACGTAGGCTGCACCTCGTGGAAGAGTCGACGCTCTGACGGGATTGGGTGCTGGTGGCGCTGGCGGATCTGCCGTCGAGCCGAGCCGAATCCGAACGCGCCGTGATCGAGGAGGTGGCGATCCGGTTTGCCGACCGGTTCGGGCAGGATGACCGGGTCTTCGACGCCGACTGTCCACGCTGGCATGGTGAGATCCGCCAAGCTCTGGCTGCCCTGCGGTCCGAGCGACTGGTCACCGGGCAGGACGCACAGGATGTAGCTGAGCTGACCGAGGCCGGACGTCGCCATGCCGATACGGTGCGGGAGTCGGCGCAGCGGGCTCGGCCCTCCGCGACGCACTCCACCGGCGCGGAGCCTGCACCGGCCGCTGAAGATCAACAGCCGCTTCTCACCCCGGGGGTGCTCGCATCGCCGCTGCGCAGCGATGCGGAGCGAGCAAGGATCGGCTTGCCATCGGCCGCGGACGCGCCCATCCCGGTGATGGCGGAGATCAACCTTCGGTACCGCCAGGGGCCGGACGCCGCATTCAAGCGGCTCACAGCCCTGTGGCAGCGAGTCTGCGACGGCCGGAAACCGTCGCGGCTCTCCGAGCAGTACGCCAGTGGCACGCTGTCGATGCAGGAGGTGACGCGGCTGGTCGCGGCGGATGCGGTACCGGTGGCCTGGTCGGAGCGCAGCATTCATCGGATCTGGCCGGACTTCCCGGTGCAGCTCCACGTCGACGGATCCTGCGTCACGGTGAAGGCCGACGCCGCGCGCAGGACGTTCAACGCGCACGGCGCCGGCATTGTCTGGGCAGTCGTGGACTCCGGTATCTGGGGTGAGCACCCCCATTTCGCGGCGCACCAGACGCTCAGCCACACCGACGTGAAAGACCTGCACCGCCTCTTCCCGGTCGTGGGCGACCCGACGCTCGAGGGAGCGTTGGTCGACGAGGCGGGCCACGGCACGCACGTTGCCGGGATCATCGCCGGTGCCATCCAACCGTGGCGCGACGCCGCACCGGGTCGCACCGTCCAGGTCACGGAGAACCGCTACAACGCCGCGAACCCCCGCGAGCCATTACGGGCACCGCGCGACGTTCCCGACATCTCGTTGCTCGCCGGTATAGCGCCCAAGACCAGGCTGGTCAGCCTCAAGGTGCTGCCAGGCAGGCGGATCGTTGGACGACCGGGTGAGCCGGGTGATCAGGGCACTGGCATACGTCCGGGAGATCAACGGCTCGAGCGTGGAAGGCATGCGAATCCACGGGGTCAACCTCAGCGTCGGCTACGAGTTCAACCCAGAATGGTTCACCTGCGGGCAGAGCCCACTGTGCAATGAGGTCGACAAGCTGGTGCGCTCCGGCGTCGTCGTCGTGGTGGCGGCGGGCAATTCCGGTTACGGAAAGCTGACCGTGGAGTTCAGCGCTCCGGAGAAGTTCGGGCTGGGCATGACCATCAACGACCCCGGCAACACCGAGCGGGCGATCACCGTCGGCGCGACGCACCGCAGCGCCCCGCACGCCTATGGCGTGTCCTACTTCTCCTCCAAGGGGCCAACTGGCGATGGTCGTCGCAAGCCCGACCTGGTCGCCCCGGGCGAGCGCATCACCTCCTGCGCGGCGGGAAAGAACCTGGCGGCAGTGGTCACCGGACCGTCGGACCCGACCACCACCACCGCCGTCTACGTCGAGGACAGCGGGACAAGCATGGCCGCGCCGCACGTCTCCGGCGCCATCGCCGCGTTCCTCTCGGTCCGACCCGAGTTCATCGGCCACCCCGAGAAGGTCAAACAGATCATGATCGATGCGGCCACGTCGCTCGGTCGCGGTTGGGAGTTCCAGGGCGGTGGGCTACTCGACCTGATGCGGGCGTTGCAGTCAGTGTGACCTGCCAGGAGATCCGAAGGAGAAGACGATGACGGCCGAGATCGCCGGACTGCCGTTTTGGGAAATGACCTTCGATGCTGACGGCGACCCCGACGCCGCCCAGCGGGCCACCTTCCTCACCGAGGTCCGCGGCCGCGGCATCACCGACCTCATCATCTTCTCGCACGGCTGGAACAACGACCGGCGCGTCGCGCGCATGCTCTACGACCGGTTCTTCGGCATCCTCGCCGGCCAGCTGCGGCATGTCCCGCCCGACCGGCCGACCACCGTCGGCCTGGCCGGTGTGCTGTGGCCGTCGCAACTGTGGTCCGACGAGCAGATCCCGGACTTCGCGGCCCCAGCAGAGTCAGGCGGCGCTGCCTCGCTCACCGATCCAGAACCTGCAGACGAGGCGGCAGCCGACCCGACGCTGGATCAGGAGACACTCACGAGCCTGCGCGAGCTGTTTCCCGCGGCGGTCGAGCCCATCGACCAGATGGCCCGCCTGCTCACCGTGCCGCCGACCGACCAGACCCAACGCGAGTTCCATCAGCACCTCAAGGAGTTCTCCGCGCG
>JALYQB010000542.1 GCA_030856045.1 Actinomycetota bacterium | reverse complement strand
GGGCCCGCAGCCGCATGTCGACCCACTCCCGGCCGGCGTCCCAGCGGGCGACGTAGTCGAAGGCGTCGACGTCGAAGTCCGCGCCCAGCTCGCGGTTCAGCACGCGCAGCACGTTGCGCTCGAACTCCGCGGTGACCCCGGCGGAGTCGTCGTAGGCGGCCACCATCACGGCGGGGTCGATGACGAGGCCGGCGCCGAGCAGCAGCCGCTCCCCCGGATCGAGCGCGGCAGCCAGGGCGGCGAAGAACTCGGCGCGCTCCGCCGGCTCCAGGTTCCCGATGGTGCCCCCGAGGAAGGCGACAAGCCGCCTCCCAGCGGGCAGCAGGTCCAGATGCCGGGTGAAGTCGCCGACCAGGCCGTGGACCTCGAGGCCGGGGTACTCGGTGTTCACCGCGGTCGCGGCCGCGCGCAGCGCCGGCTCGGAGACGTCCTGCGGCACGTACCGCCGGAGCCCGCCGTGTGCGGAGAACGCGTCGAGCAGCAGCCGCGTCTTCTCCGACGATCCCGATCCGAGCTCGACGAGGGTGTCGACGCCCGCGGCGGCGGCGATCTCGGCGCCCCTGGTGCGCAGCAGCTCCCGCTCGATGCGGAACGGGTAGTACTCGGGCAGCGCGGTGATCTCCTCGAACAGCTCGCTGCCGCGCGCGTCGTAGAGCCATTTCGGCGGCAACCACTTCGGGTCGCCGGTCAGCCCTGCGGAGACGTCGCGGCGCAGCGCGTCCGTGGTGTCCTGGTCGGTCCAGTGGATCTCGAGCACGGGTGCGGTCATGGCTCCTGGGTCCGGATCGGGTAGACGTCGTGGGCGGCCGCTGTCGCGACGACCAGGTGGCCGTCCGGGACCGGGACCCAGCCGGGGTCGGTGTCCGTGGGCTCGGACGCGATCAGCACCGAGCACCCGTCACGGCGGACGGACAGCGCGTGAGTCACTGTGGTGCCGACGACTTGTTCGCCGTCGGTGAGCAACAGGTTCAGTCGCGACCCCGGTGCGGCGCGCAGCACCTCGGCGGTGACCTCCGCGACGACCCGCGCCGGGTGCTGCCCGTCGGCCAGCCGGTGCCGAACGAGCGCCCACAGCACCGCCGAGTCGGTGGGCGCGTCCAGTGTCAGCAGATCGGTGACGGGCAGCTGCGCGACGAGCGGGACGAGGCTGCCGGGCCAGCCCGCGACCCGGCCGTTGAGGCTGAACAACCACGGCCCGGACGTGAACGGCGCGCTCGCGGTCTCCATCACGGGCATCCCGGGGGTCGCGGAGCGCACCGCGGCGAGCACCGCACCGCTGCGCACACCCTGGGTCAGCAGGGTGAATGAGGAGTCCGTCCACATCGGCACCGCGCGCCGGTAGCGCACCGGGCCACGGGCGCCCGGCTCGTACCAGCCCACGCCGTAGCCGTCCGCGTTGAGGGTGCCGCCGCCCCGCATGTCGGCCGGGGCGTAGCTCTGCCGCAGCAGCGAGTGCGGCGGGTCCAGCAACAACGATGCGAGCGCGACGGGCGGGCCGAGGTACGCCAGGTGGCGACACACCGTCAGACGAGCTCGTCGGGCGTGGCGTCGCGGACGCACCGGAACCCGGTGAAGATCTGCCGCCGCACGGGGTGATCCCAGTTGCGGAAGGTCCCACGGACGGCCGCCGGGTCGGTGCCGAACGACCCGCCGCGCAGCATGCGGTAGTCCCCGCCCAGGAACACCTCCGAGTACTCCTGGTACGGGAACGGTGCGAATCCCGGGTAGCCGGTGAAGCCCGACGAGCACCACTCCCACACGTCGCCGATCAGCTGGTGGATCCCCAGCGCCGACGCCCCGGCCGGATAGCTCCCCGCGGGCGCAGGCTGGAGGTGGCGCTGCCCGAGGTTCGCGTGTTCCGGGGTCGGGTCCTCGTCGCCCCACGGGAAGCGGCGCGAACGTCCCGTCGCCGGGTCGAATCGCGCAGCCTTCTCCCACTCGGTCTCCGTCGGCAGGCGCCTACCCGCCCACGCGGCGTACGCCTGAGCCTCGTGGAAGCAGACGTGCAGCACGGGCTCGACGGCGGGCACGCGCTCGACGGCCCCGAACCGGGTGCGCCACCACGTGCCGTCGGTGTCTCGCTGCCAGCAGCGCGGCGCGGTGAGCCCCGCCGCGACGCGGTGCGCCCACCCCGGCTCGCTCCACCAGCGCGGCTCGTCGTAACCGCCCGCGGCGAGGAACCCCTGGTAGGCGACGTTGGTCACCGGCGTGGTGTCCATCCAGAACGCGCCGGTGGACGCGGTGTGTGCGGGCCGCTCGTTGTCCAGCGCCCACGCCTCGGTGGACGTGCCCATCGTGAACTCGCCCGCGGGCACGAGCACCTCCGGCGGCAGCGGTGCGGCGGGCGCCGGGGCGGGCGGCGGGGCGTGCAGCGCGGGAGCACCGACCCGGAGCTGGTGGGTCGACAGCATCGTCTCGTCGTGCTGCTGCTCGTGCTGCACGATCATGCCGAAGGCGAAGCCACCGTCGACCAGCGGCCGGCCCCGCAGCGGGACGCGCTCCAGGACGTCGAGCACCTTGCCGCGGACCTCGCCGACGTAGGCCCGCGCCTGCGGCGGGTCCAGCAGCGGGAGGTCGGGTCGGGTCGCGCGCGCGTGCTGGAAGGCGTCGTAGAGGTCGTCGATGTCGGGGCGCACCGGCTCACGGCCCCCGACGTCGCGGAGCAGCCAGAGCTCCTCCTGGCTGCCGATGTGCGCGAGGTCCCACACCAGCGGCGACATCAGCGGCGAGTGCCGGCGCACCAGCTCCCCATCGTCCACGGCCTCGGTGAGCGCGGCGCTGCGGGCACGGGTGCGCTCCAGCTCGGCGGCGATGTGATGACGCAGCGGGTGCTCGTCCACGGGCAGAGTCACGACCGGCCTCCTGGAGTGCGTTCGTCGGCGGGGCACCGCCCGTAGCGAACCCGGCGTTCGGTGATCTCCTCGACGAGCGCGCGCACCGCCGGAGATGCGCCGACGTCGCCGAGGTGACGGCACGCGAGGTCGAAGACGTCGGCCGCGGCCGCCGCGAGCACCGGGTCGGCCAGGCCGCGCCGCGCCGCGAGGGACCACCGACC
>JALYQB010000533.1 GCA_030856045.1 Actinomycetota bacterium | reverse complement strand
GTGCTGGCCGCGCTGTGGGTCGCGTCGCTCGTCGCCGCGGTGCGGGCGCTGCGCGCCGACCGCGCCGAGGCTGCCGCCGTGGCCGCGCAGGACGTGTCGGCGGCAGTCCGAACCGGTGGCAGGATGCGATGAGTTCCCACCACGGAGGAGGAGTTCCGTCATGCGAGTCGAGGTCGACCCGAACATCTGCGAGGGCCACGGGCAGTGCTTCACTGTCGGGGAAGCGGTCTACGGCCTCGACGACGAGGGCTACTCGTTCGTCCGCGAAGACGTCAAGGACGAGGTGCCCGCGGAGCTCGAGGAGCAGGCACGCGACGGCGCTGCCGCGTGCCCGGTGCAGGCGATCACGGTCCACGAATGAGGGCTGAGCGCGAGGGGCCCCTCGCCGGCGTGCGCGTCGTGGAGCTCGGCGGGATCGGCCCCGGTCCGTTCGCCGGGATGCTGCTCTCCGACATGGGCGCCGAGGTGCTGCGCATCGACCGCCCCGGGCCCGCGGCCCTGCGGCTGGCCGCGCTGGAGCGGGGACGCCGTTCGGTCGTGCTCGACCTGCGCCGCACCGAGGGCATCGAGACCGTGCTGCGGCTGGTCGAGAGCGCGGACGTGCTCATCGAGGGGTTCCGGCCCGGGGTCACCGAGCGGCTCGGAGTCGGCCCGGACGCCTGCTGGGAGCGCAACCCGACGCTCGTCTACGGCCGGATGACCGGCTGGGGTCAGGACGGTCCGTGGGCGCTGACCGCGGGGCACGACATCGGCTACATCGCGGTGACCGGGGCGCTGCACGCGATGGGCCGCGCCGGGGGCCCGCCGCAGGTGCCGCTCAACCTCGTCGGCGACTTCGGCGGCGGCGCGCTGTACCTCGTGGTGGGCCTCCTCGCGGCGCTGCACGAGGCGTCGAGGTCGGGCCGGGGGCAGGTCGTCGATGCCGCGATCGTCGACGGCGCCGCGTCCCTCATGGCCGGCGCGTACGGGATGCTCGGGATGGGCGCCTGGGGCGACGAGCGCGGGGTGAACCTGCTCGACACCGGGGCGCCGTTCTACGACGTCTACGAGACCTCCGACGGCGGGCACCTGGCGGTCGGCGCACTGGAGCCGAAGTTCTACGCCGAGTTGGTGGCGGTGCTGGGACTCGAGGGCGCCGACGCGGACCGCGACGACCCGGCGGGGTGGCCCGCGCTGCGCGAGCGGATCGCGGCGGTGTTCGCGACCCGCACCCGGGATGACTGGGCCGCCGTGTTCGACGGCAGCGACGCGTGCGTGGCGCCGGTGCTCGGGATGGCTGAGGCGCCCGAGCACCCGCAGGTGGCCGCGCGCGGCACGTTCATCGAGGTGGACGGCGCGCGCGTGCCGGGGCCCGCCCCGCGGTTCAGCCGCACCCCGGGCGCTGTCCAGTGCCCCCCCGTCGAGCCCGGCGCGCACACCCGTGCCGCGCTCGAGGAGTGGGGCGTGACGGACGTCGATGGGCTGCTGGACGCTGGGGTCGCCGTGCAGACCTGAGCGGTCGTCAAGCGACGGCCTCGAACCCGGTGTAGGCGAAGAACACCACGGCGGCGGTGGTGAGCACACCAGCGACACCGAACGCAGACTGCTCCAGCCCGAACAACGCCTGCACCAGCGGCTGCTCCAGCCCGCTCACCGTGGTGCCGCGGCCGCTCCCGTGAGTGGCATTGCGAGCCAGGACTCACAACGGCACTCACGACGCTCAGACGGGGTGCAGGGCGTGGTGGGGTTCCGGTGGCAGCACGACGGCGATCGCGTCTCCTGGGGTGATGTCGCCGCCTGCTACGACCACCGCCATGATCCCGGCCTTGCGCACGAGCCTGCCCTCGGCGTCGCGGTCGAGCACGGCGGCCATGAGCCCGCGACGGAAGTGGTCGAGCTGTACGCACGGGTTGCGCAGCCCGGTCACCTCGACCACAGCGGTCGCGCCGAGATGCAGCAGCGTGCCCGTCGGAAGCCCGAGCAGGTCGACGCCGCGCGTGGTGACGTTCTCGCCGAGCTGCCCCGCGGCGACGTCGAATCCTGCGGCCCGGAGCTCGTCGTGCAGCTCCGCGTGCATCAGGTGCACCTGCCGCAGGTTGCGCCGGCTCGGGTCGCGGGCCACCCGCGAGCGGTGCTGGACGGTCTCCCCGAGGTGGGCGTCCTGCTCGACGCCCAGGCCGCGCACGAGCCGGATGTGCTCACGGGTCACCTTGCTGAACCGGTGTGCCGGGCTCGAGCTGACCGCCGTCACCACGCTCGGGGACATCACGCACGACCCGCCGGGTGCAGCTGCGGGCCCGTGACACCGCAGTGCGGGCACCGGGCCAGGCGCAGCTCCTCCTCGGGGAGCGCTTCGGCCGCGGGCGGGCGCAGCAGCACGGCCGCGACCACCGCACCGAGCACCAGCAGCACCGCGCTGATCGTCATCGCCCGGTCGAAGCCCGCGTCGAACGCCGCGGGCACCGTGTAGTCGTCGCCGCCGATACCGGCCGCGACGGGGATCAGGGCGACGGCCAGCAGCCCCGCGGACCGCGCCACCGCGTTGTTCACCCCCGACGCGGACCCGGCGTAGCGTTGCTCGACCGACCCCAGCACGGTCGCGGTGAGCGGCGCGACCGTCGCGGACAGCCCGAGGCCCAGCACGACGACGGCGGGCAGCACATCAGCCCAGTACGACGCGCCGGGCCCGATGCGCAGGGTCAGCAGGAATCCGGCGGCCGCGGCGAGCGGGCCGACGGTCAGCGGCAGCCGCGGCCCGATCCGCTCGGTGAGCGCTCCGGCCCGGGCGGACAGCAGCAGCATCAGGGCCGTGACCGGCAGCATCGCCGTCCCCGACACCAGCGGCGAGAACCCGGCGACGGTCTGCAACTGCAGCACGAGCAGGAAGAAGAACACGCCGAGCGCGCTGTACACGAGCAGTGTCAGCGCGTTGACCGCGCTGAAGCGGCGGTCGGCGAACAACCGCAGCGGCACCAGCGGGTGTGGCGACCGGCGCTCGACCAGCACGAACGCCACCAGCGCCGCGCCGCCGAGCGCGGAGACTCCGACCGAAGCGGTCGTGAGGCCGTAGGTCAGTGCGCCCAGCCCGGACGCGGCCAGCACGGTCCCGGTGACGTCGAGCCCGGGCGGGCTGTCGGCGTCCCGCGTCTCGGGGACGTGGCGCAGCGTCACCCACACGATCAGCGCGGCGACCGGCAGATTGACCAGGAACACCGCCCGCCAGTCGATCGCGACGAGCCAGCCGCCGAGGAACGGTCCGAGCGCCCCCGCGAGCCCGCCGAGGCCCGACCAGGCGCCCACCGCGCGGGCGCGGTCCCCCGGCGCGAACGACGCGGCGAGAATCGCGAGGCTGCCGGGGGTGAGCAGCGCGCCCCCGATGCCCTGCAGCCCGCGGAACAGCACCAGCGTCTCGGCGTTCGGCGCCAGCCCACACAGCAGCGACGCGACCGCGAACCACACGACCCCCACCAGGAACACGCGGCGCCGTCCGAAGCGGTCGCCGAGTGACCCGCCGAGCAGGATGAGCGCCGCCAGCGTCAGCGTGTACGCGTTGATGATCCACTGCAGCTCGGTGAACCCGGCGCCCAGCTCTGACCCGATCTCGCGCAGCGCGATGTTCACCACCGTCGCGTCGAGCATCGCGAGCCCGGAACCGCCGATCGTCGCGAGCAACACCCACCGCCCGGAGACCGTGCCCATGCGGACCGCGGTGTCCGAAGACATGGCTGCCATGGCGTGCTCCCTCGACGTGTCCTCTCACTGTCTACCCGCACGGTGGTTCGCGAAGGGCACCCGAGTCGGGTAAGCAGTGCCCGGTGACGACACCGCGGCTGTTGCTCGGTCCCGTGCTGCGACACGTCTCGGAGACGACGGCGACGGTATGGGTGCAGACCGACCGGCCGTGCGAGGTCACCGTCCTGGGCTGCACCGGACACAGCTTCGAGGTGCTCGGCCATCACTACGCACTGGTCGACGTCACCGGCCTCGCGCCGGGGTCGGCCACGACCTACGAGGTGCACCTCGACGGCCACCGGGTGTGGGCGCGGGAGGGCTCCGGGTGGCCGGCGAGCCGCATCCGCACCCGCGGCGGCACGGCCCCGAAGCGCGTGGTGTTCGGCTCCTGCCGCCGAGCGAAGCCGGACGACCCGCGGTTGGCGGCGTCGCTCGGGCTGGACGCGCTCGACGTCTACGCGACGCGGCTCGCGACGCTGCCCGAGTCCGAGTGGCCTGACGCGCTGTTGCTGCTCGGCGACCAGGTCTACGCCGACGACCCGACCCCGCAGACGAAGCGCTGGCTCGCCTCGCGCCGCGACCTCCGGCAGCCGCCGTGGGCCGAGGTCGCCGACTTCCCCGAGTACGCCCGGCTCTACGCCGAGTCGTGGTCCGACGAGGAGGTGCGCTGGCTGCTGTCCACCGTGCCCACCGCGATGATCTTCGACGACCACGACGTGCGCGACGACTGGAACACCTCGCGCGCGTGGCGGGAGGAGATGCGCGCCCAGCGGTGGTGGCACCAGCGGATCCGGGGGGCGCTCGCGTCGTACTGGGTCTACCAGCACGCAGGCAACCTCGGGCCCGAGGAGCGCGCGGCGGACGAGGTGTGGCGGCAGGTGCGGGCCGTCGACGGTGACGCCTGGCCCGTGCTGCGCGCGATGGCAGGCGACGCGGACGCCGACCCCACGACGGTCCGGTGGAGTTTCCGGTGGGACCTCGACCGGGTGCGGATCGTGATGGTCGACTCCCGGTGCGGGCGGATGCTCGACGAGGACGACCGCACGATGCTCGACGAGGGTGAGTTCAGCTGGGTCGAGCAGGCGGTGGCGGAGGACGCCGCCGCCGCGGATCATGTGCTGGTGGGCAGCTCGCTGCCGTGGCTGCTGCCGTCCGCGATCCACGACGTGCAGTCGGTGAACGAGGCCGCGGCGAGCAGGCGCGGTCTGCGCGGCAGGCTCGCCGAGGCCGCGCGGCAGGGCGCGGACCTCGAGCACTGGGCGGCGTTCCGCAGCTCGTTCGACCGGCTCGGCGAGGCGCTGGCGCGGATCGCCACCGGGCCGTCCGCCCCGGCGACCGTGTCGGTGCTGTCCGGCGACGTGCACCACAGTTACGCGGCGCGGGTGCGCTTCGACGCGCCCGCCGACGCGGCGGTGCACCAGCTGGTCTGCTCGCCGGTGCACCACGCGGCGCCGTGGTTCATGAAGGTCGCGTTCCGGGTGTCGTGGCTGCGGCCGGTGGCACGGGCGTTGCGGGCCGTTGCGCGCCACTCCGGCGTGCCGGACCCGTCGGTGGGGTGGACGCTCGTCGCGGGGCCCACGTTCGGCAACGCGCTGGGCGGCCTAGTGCTTGACGGCCGCCGCGCGGAGCTGACGATCGAGTGCGCCCGGCCGGACGGGCGCAGCTCGCGGATGGTGCCCGTCGCGGCGCTCGTCCTCTGTCCCGGCTGACGTCGAACCGGAACCGAGCCGCTGACGAATGCTTTAGCGTTCACCCCGAGTGCACCGTCCTGCGGTCCGCCGGTCGGCTGACGACGACTTCGACGAGGAGATTGAATGTTCGACAAGCTCTTCATCCGCAATGCGATCAACCGCAGTGCGGAGAACGCGCTCGACCGGCGACGTTTCCTGGCCGCGGCCGGTGCCGCCGGTCTCGGCGTGGCAGGTGCGACCTCGCTGTCCGCCGGCTCGGCACTCGCAGGCGGGGACCCCGAGCCCACGGGGCCCAGCGACGCCGCGATCCTCAACTTCGCGCTCAACCTGGAATACCTCGAGGCCGAGTTCTACCTTCGGGCGATCGGCGAGGAACTACCCGGGAACGCCCTCGGCGGCCAGGGCACGCCCGGCGGAGTGTCCGGCGGAAAGCCGGTTCCCTTCGCGTCCGGCGGCCTCGTCGAGGCGTACGCCAAGGAGATCGCGGCCGACGAGAGGGCACACGTGCTCTTCCTCCGTCAGGCGCTCGGCAACGCCGCGGTGGCGCGTCCGGCCATCGACATCGACGCGGCGTTCACCGCGGCAGCCATGGCTGCCGGCCTCATCCAGGAGGGTCAGCAGTTCGACGCCTACGCCAACGAGGAGAACTTCCTGCTCGCGGCGTTCATCTTCGAGGACGTGGGCGTGACCGCGTACAAGGGCGCGGCACCGCTGGTCGACAACCCGACGTTCGTCGAGGCGGCCGCCGGCATCCTCGCCGTCGAGGCCTACCACGCGGCGAACATCCGGACCGCCCTGGCGGCCAAGGGCATGCAGGCACCCACCGTGGCCATCTCCAACGCGCGGGACAGCCTGGACGGCGGCTCGGACCTCGACCAGGGCCTCACGCTGGACGGCCGGCTGAACATCGTGCCTGCCGACGCGAACGGGCTCGCGTTCAGCCGATCGCCCGGTCAGGTGCTGAACATCGTGTACCTGACCCCGCAGGAGGCTCGCTCGGGTGGGTTCTTCCCGGCCGGTGTGAACGGGGACCTGAACACCAGCGCCGCCAGCGCCTGATACGTGCCACACTGCGTGGCGGATGGTCCGCGCACCATCCGCCACGCAGTCGTGTCCCGGTCAGCGAAGTCACCCGGCAGCGTGCGGCCGACCTGGCGGCGAGCACCGGCCGTCAGATGCAGGTGATCGTGGAGGAGGCGCTCGTCGCGTACGAGCGCGCCCTGTTCTGGGAGTCGTT
>JALYQB010000511.1 GCA_030856045.1 Actinomycetota bacterium | reverse complement strand
TGGATCGTGCCGATCCAGAGCAGGTCACGAGGTCGGGTGCGGGCGACGTACTCGCGTTGGGCGCGCTGCACGGCCCAATCGCTGGGCTCGGTGGCGGCATCGGGCGTGTGTGGGTTCCGGGGCGCGCGGAGGTCGGGGAGGTAAACGGCGGCGAAGTCGAGCCCTTTGCAGCGGTGGATGGTGCCGATCTTAACGCGGTCGTCGGGTTGGCCGTCCCAGTCGGCAAGCCGGCACAGCGGTATCCCGAGCGTGGTGAGGCGCCGGGTGACGTCGTCGACGTGGGCGCGGGTGTGGCAGAGCACGGCCATATCGCCCCAAAGGATCCCGGTCGCGGCGTCGGTGCGCATGGCTTGACGCAGCAGCAGGGCCAGACCATGACGGTGGGGGGCGTGTTCGTGGCGTACTGGTGGGCCGTCGCGGAGGACTTCGACGTCGCGGGTGCCGTGTTCGGTGGTGGAGTCGAGGTCGGTGAAGTCGCGGTCGGCCACGAGTTGTTGTGCGGAGTCGAGGATCTGGCGTGTGTTGCGGTAGTTGGTGCGAAGCACGACGGCGCGGCCGGTGACCGAGACACGGGCTTCGGCGAGGGTGAACCCGCCGGGGTAGAGGGCTTGTTGGCCGTCGCCGACGAGGAACAGCGCGTCGGTTCCGTCGCCGGCCAACTCTCGGCAGAGCCGTATGCCGAGCAGGTTGAGGTCTTGGACCTCGTCGACGAGGACGGCGGACCAGCCGGGTTGGGGCGGGTGGTGGATGGCTGCGTTCAGGGCGGCGGAGAGAACGTCGTTGTTGTCGTAGGTGCCGGCTCGGTCGAGGTGCTCCTGGTAGGTGTGCAGCAGGTCCCAGACGAGGTGTTTGTGGGTGTCGGTGAGGGGCAGGGTGCGGCCGCGGCGCTCGACGGCTTCGTAATCGGCCACTTCGCACAGCCCGCGGCCCTTGATGACGTGGTCGATCTCCTCGCGCCAGTAGTGGGCTGGTCGGAGGTCGGCCAGGGCGGTGTTCGCTCCGGCGCGGGTCCAGGCGTCGGTGAAGGCGCGGTCGACGAGCCGCTGACAGACGGTGAGGTGCTGGTTGTTGATTGCGAGCACGTTGCGGGCGAGGCCATGGATGGCGAGGAAGTCGACCTTGTCCGCGGTGTCGGGGGAGAGCTGGCGGTAGACGTTGCCCAGTTGTCCGGGCAGGGTGCGAACGAAGGTGGTGACGAGGATCCTGCCGGGTCGAATGGTGGCGAGCCATGCGGCGCGGTGCAGCAAGACGACGGTCTTGCCGGTGCCGGCCGGGCCCCGCACCCTGGCCGGCCCGTTGAAGCAGCGTTTCACCAGGCGGGCTTGTGAGGGGTGCAGGAACCCCATCCAGTCACGCATCGGGCGGGTCGCGGCTCGGGTGAGTTGGTCGGCGAGTTCGGCGACGTCGAAGAGTTGGTCGGCCTGCTCTGGTTGTGGCGTGGGAGCTGGGCGGGGTGCGGGCCGGGCGCGGATGGGCACGGCGAGGCTTGCGCGACGTTGCGGCGAGACCGGGTTCGGGACGAGCGCGGGTGGCATCTCGCGGGCCAGGTACTCGCCGATGAGCGCGATCTGGGCGTCGTCGAGGACGCGGGGACGTCTCGCGAGCAGCGAGGGCAAGGAGCGGATGGTGGACATCAGCACGCGCCCGATTCGGGGGGCGAACCGGTTGGCGTAGGGGTGTCCGGTGAACACCAGGACCGGTACGACGTGGATCGGGGAGAGCCCGACAGCCCTGCCGGGGCTGCTGGTCATGACCTCCTCGAGCAGCTCCTCGATCGAGGCGGTGAGCCGCAGGATCGTGTCGACTGTGTCGTCGTGGCGGTCGTCGTCGCCGCACCACAGGCGGTCGTCGCGGACCTGCACCGGCAGGGACCAGTGCTTGGTGTCGATGACCGCGACGCCGTTGTGTCCGATCACGAGGTGGTCGACGTTGGCTCGGCTGGTGCCCGGCCAGCGCCGATCGTGCATCACTCGCCACCCCTGGTCGGACAGCGGTTGCAGGGCCGCAGCGGTCAGCGGCTCGGATAGGGCGGCCGCCTGGTAGTTGAGCTGACGGGTGTAGGAGCGGCGTAACGCGCTGGCCAGGTCACGACGCTCGGCGGCGGCGTCCTGCATTTCGTGTTCCGCCGACATACCGGCGATGTCGAACAGGCCTGTCGTGGGGGCATCGGTCGGCGCGCTTTCGACGGTGTCGGACGTGCTGGGTGCCGAGTCCGTCTCCACCTGCGCCCCTTCCGACGTCGTCGATCCCCCGGAACGGCCAGAGCGACCGTAACCAGGGTAAAGGGCTTCGCAAGGTGAAACGGTTGAACTCACGCCGGCCGGTGCCCTCGTGTGGGCTCCGTTTCCGTCGTCCATCCGGCCCTCGGCCGGCGCCGTGCGGTGGTCCGCGCGCTCGGTGCGCAGTCCGTCCAGTACCGCGGGCCCGTAGACGCAGGAGTCCACGCCCGACTGATGTTCTGCGGCAACCACACACCCGGCGCTGTCGACCCAGACACGCTCAACGGCTGACGAGCCCCTCTCAGGATTCGCAGGCGTCAACCACGTCGGTGACGGGCGCTTCCTCGCTCACGAGCGGCGCAGGCTCTAGCGCCGGTTCTCGCGATGCGGTTCCGGCCGGCCGGCTCGGCGACGGCACCCTGGGCCTGGACCGGTGCCGACTGAGCCGACATTCCGGCCGAGTCGTCATCGCCCAGTGCGAGGGAAGCGGGAGACTGCCGCTGCGATGGCAGCGGGAGACTGCCGCTGCGATGGCCACCGAAAGATCGGACGCGGTGTGGTTCCGCGACGGCCGGTGT
This sequence comes from Actinomycetota bacterium, assembly GCA_030856045.1. Taxonomy (GTDB): domain Bacteria; phylum Actinomycetota; class Actinomycetes; order Mycobacteriales; family Pseudonocardiaceae; genus JALYQB01. The sequence goes on along the minus strand of JALYQB010000511.1, from coordinate 9,387 downwards.
GAGGACGTCCTGGCCGAGCTGTTCGAGCTACAGCAGGGACGGCCGCAGTGAGGGTGACAGCCCGCCCGTGCGGGGTGGCGACGTGCTTCGCTCGACACATGAGCAGTCTCGGTACGCGGATGTTGGAGATGGGGTTCGGATGCCCCCGCGGTCTGCTGGGCCGGGTCGGGGGCCGGTTGATGGCCAGCGGCAACGCTGCCACCGAGCGGCACCTGGTCGAGCTCGCGGCTCTCGGGCCCGAGGACGTGGTGCTGGTGCTCGGACCCGGTCCCGGGGTCGGGCTCCAGGCCGCGGGGGAGAGATCCGAGCACGTCATCGGGGTGGACCCCTCGGCAGTGATGCGAGACGCCGCGCGGCGGCGGTGCGCGGAGCTGATCGAGCAGGGCAGGGTCCTGATCGACGGGGGCGATGCCGAGGACACCGGCCGCCCTGATGCGTCGGCGGACGTGGTGCTCGCGGTGAACAACGTCCAGCTCTGGCCGGACTGGTCGGCGGGGTTCGCCGAGCTGCGCCGAGTGCTGCGTCCCGGAGGCCGGATGCTGCTCTCGGCGCACGAGAAGTGGCTGCCGGGAGGACAGACCGCGCTGGCCGGCGCCGTGGAGGGCGCCGGGTTCACAGACGTCGAGGTGTGGACCTGGGAACCGCCCGGCCGTGGTGCATCGACCGCGGTGCAGCTCCGGGCACGCCGTCCGGCAATGCCTCGGCAGCGGCCGTGAGCAGCGCCTGGCGATCTTACTCGCCCGCGCGCCCTTAGTCGTCGCGCGGTAACCGGCCCGCCTCGTGCGGGATCGTCGACGCCCCGAGTGTCGAGGGCGACCGCACGCACTCGGTCCGGGTCAGGACTCGTCCGGGTCCTCAGCAGCCGGCTCACCGCCGTCCTCAAGGATGGTCACCATCTCCACGGGGATCCGGAACGCCGCGGCCTTCACCCCGATATAGATCGACGTCAGCGCGGGCTCCACGCCATGGGAGACCAGTCCCTCGGCCTGAAGATCACGCGTGATGCGCGCGGCCGGGCGGGTGAACCCTCGGAGCATGCGGTCGTCGTCATAGCCGCAGAGCTCGTAGACATCTTCCCGATCAATGCGCCCACCTTTGGCCGCAGCCACTCGAATGACCATCGCGTGTTCCCAGCCCTCCATCTCCAGCCGCTCAAGGAGGGCTCCGACTCCGGCCCTGGACCACGGCGGCCGAGAGGTTTCGCGGCTGACTCGTTCAGCGTCGTCTACGGACTCGGTACGCACCGCGACGTCAAGAACGCCGGCGCGGCGAAGCAGGTCGGTCGGCCGCATCATGAAGAGCTGCGTACCGCAGACCGCGGCCAGCTCGGCGACGAGCTCCTGGCGGGGCCCGATGAAATCGGAGCGATGACGCCACCACCAGTCTTCCTTCTCGTCGCCGGTGACGATCAGCAGATCACCGCCCCGACGACCGACCTCGCCGAGGGCCTGCCTCCAGACCAGGTAATCGCCGGCGGCGCCCTCCGGGAGATCGGTGTCGGACTTCTCCGCGTCGAGGTAACCCGGTGGCTCCCGTCGCGCTACCCGTGCCTTGCCTTCGGCCACGGCTGAAGCCCACTCGTCTGCGGCGGGTGCCGGGCCGACCCGGCCTTCGAGCAGGTTCTCGAGTGCCCGCAGGACCGGTTCGTGCATCGCGCCACCGGCGACTTCGACGGCGGCGGGTGTGTGTGCGAACCATCTCCTCGAGATCGGCGTGCAAGGCGTCCACCCGCTGGATCAAGGAGTCGCGCTCGCGCATCTCCACGGCGGTCGTCTTCGCCCATTGGTGGATCGCATCAGTCGTCGCGCGCTGCTGCTTGGCGAAGGCCGTCAATGCCTGCTCGCTTCCGGTCCCGCGGCTGGCAAGCACGCTCAGCCGGTTCCGCCAGAACTCCCGGAGGACCTGGTGCGGTATCCAGAGGCGGTCTCCGAGTCGCTGTAGCACGTCCAGCAGGTCGTCACGGGTCGCTTCGTTGTAGCGGTAGAGGTTGAGGAGCACGTTCGCGTCGACCACAGCCGTCGCCGTCCGCAGCGCCTCGGTGAGCTCGGCCTCGGTCGGCACGCGGTAGCCGCGGAAGTCGTCGTACAACCCACGACGTTGTGACTCCGTATCACCCATATGGCAACAGCTCCTGACCATCAGCTTCCAACGGTGTCATCACATCTCCGGTGTTGCTCATTGTGGAATTTCTGCGATCGGCGGGCCGACCTGGCGCGCCATCGCATCTTGCGCGAACCGCTCCTGCTCCTCCGCGACGATGCGCCGGGCGAGTTCGACCTCGGAGATGTCGACCGCGTCGGGGCTGCCGTCGGCCATGTCGCTGCGTCGGGCGTAGTCGTCGAACAGCCGGGCCTTGGCGGCCAGCATCTCCACCATTCGCTGGTCGACGCTGTCCGCGACGAGCAGCGTCGTCATTCGTCTCCGTCCGAGCGAGGGGTCGACGACCTCGTGGTGCGCTTCCGCGGAAGGGCCGGACCGGCGCCGTAGGTCACCCCGGGTCCTCGCTGGGCCTTGGAGGTCTTGACCAGGATCTGACGTTCCACGAGATCGCCCAGCAGCCGGGACGCCGCCACCACGTCCACGTCCAGGAGCAGCCGGACCATCCGACCATTGACCTCGCCCGTCTCGCGCAACAAGCCGATGATCTTGCGGTCGGACTCGTCCTGCGTGCGCCTGCGGTATCCGACCGCTGGCCCGAGCGCGGTGACCGCGTGCTCGCGGAGCCGGTAGGTCCCCTGCACGTGGCGTGCTGTGGCTCTCGTGCGTTCGATCATGGCGATCGGCTCGGCCGTGAGCTGCTCCAGCACCCCCGAGGTCTCCGCCTCCGGCCGTTGCAAGATCGGCGCCATCCGGGCGGCTGTGACCGTCCTGTTCTTCAGCAGCGTGAGCAGCACGAGCATCGTGTCGGGGGCGTCGGCGTGCGCGGCGGGGAGGGTGGCGACGAAGCGGGCGACGTGGGTGTTCGGCGCACCTCCGAGGAGCGTCACCCGGACTCGCTCCAGATCGGCGTCGAAGACCGGTGGCTGATGCCCGACCCGTGCCATCGCGGCGTACATCCGGTCGACCCCCACACCGGCGGCCTCTGCCAGCCCGATGGTGCGGATCGCGTTGGCCAGGACTGTGTTCCGGGCTCGTGGCGAGGTGGTCAGTACGTTCTCGGCTGTCACGCCGCTGACGAACGGCCCCGGCGAGGTGACGGCGAGCCGGGTGGGAGCGTGCTCGATGTGGATGTCGCCCGGCATCCGATAGTCCCGGTGCATGACGGCGTTGACCACCGCCTCGCGGACGGCGGTGTCGGGCAGGTCGGCCAGCTGCTGTTGCTGCCCGCCGGGAAAATTGACCGGCGTCCGGTCGACCCGTGCCTCGATCAGCTCCAGCACCCGGACCACGGCAGTGAGCATCGACACGCGCACACGTTCGTTGACGACGAGTTCTCCTGACGCCGTTCTCCGGAAGACGTATGCGATGTCGTGCCCGCGATCCTCGCGGCCGACGAAGAGCAGCTCGCCCGCCACCGTCAACGTGCCACCGGGTGATACCAGCCCAAGGCGTCGTAGCAGGTCGCCGTCGCGTTCTCGGGCGAAGCCTCGACGGGTCGGATCGGGAGCCTGGGTGAGCAGTCGGCGTGCGTCCTCCAGCCCACGGGGTGAGACGTCCTGGATGCTCGTCTGCGTGTCAGAGGCCGACCAGTCGTCGCCCCTGCGCTCGCCGACGACCTGGGCGATGCGGCGCGCCGACATCGGCTCGCAGGCTTTGCCGATCCGCTCGGTCGCCCGACCCTGAACCTGGTGCACGTCGGGACTGGACGGGACGATGACCACGAGGAGCTGCCGGCCATCGACCGTCCGAGCGTCCACAGGCAGGACCAGCGGTGGATCGGTCAGCTCGAAAATCCTGCGCTGCAGGACCTCCGGCCGGATGCTGCATCCTTCGATCGCCTGGGGCCCGCGGTCGGAGTTCCGCACGCCGACGACGAGTGTTCCTCCGGCTGCGTTCGCCAGGCAGGCCGCGGCTTCAGCGAGCATCGCCTCGGCGTCCTTCGCCGACCGTCCCTGCGACTTGAACTCCAGCGTCGCGGACTCCTGCTCGTCGGCGGAGCCGCCGGCGCGGATGGCGTCGAGTGCCGCCGTCAGTTCGTGGTTCACGGCCGCGAGTTTCCCCTAGTTTTGCCGATGCTGACCGTGCAACGGTACAGCAAAACTTCGGAGAAACTCCGACCAGGCGTCACAGCGGCTGCACCGCCTGGGCCCAGGTCTTCGTCCAGTTCAGCCTGAAGCGGGTGACCCGGAAGTCATCCGTACCGGTCGTGTCGAACGGCCGCACGAGATAGCGGACGATGTCCGCCGGTAGCGGTGGCACCCAGGCGCTCAGGCGCTCAGCGGCGGTTGAGCACCGCTTCGGCGGCGGCCAGCAGCTCGTCGCGGTCGGCGATCTTGACGCGGTTGCGGCCCACCGCCGCGCCGAGGGCCTGCTCGGCGGCGTCGATCGCCTCCCAGCCCTGCCAGGTCACGACCGTGACGCCGCGGCGGTCGAGGAGCTCGATGATCCCATCCGCCTTGTGGTCACCCGGAGGCGTGGCCTCGAGGTCGGCGAGCAGCGTCGCGACCGTCTCCTTCGCGTCACCCTTGTTCGTCCCGATCACGCCGGTGGGGCCACGCTTTATCCAGCCTACGACGTACTCGCCCGCGCGGCCGTCGTCGTCGCGCAGCACCCGGCCCGCCTCGTGCGGGATCACCGCGCGGCGCTCGTCGAACGGGACGCCCGGCAGCGGCAGTCCCCGGTAGCCGACCGAGCGCAGCACCAGCTCGGCGGGCAGGGTCACCGTCGAGCCGGTGCCGCGCACGCCGCCGGTGCCGTCGAGCTCGTTGCGCTCCAGTTCGACGCCCTCGACGCGGTCGGTGCCGAGCAGGGCGACGGGGGAGTGCAGGAACCGCAGGTGGATCCGCCGTGCACGGCCCTGCTGCGGGCGCTGCGCCCACTCCTGCAGCAGCTCGACGTTGCGGCGGACCTTCCGGTCGGACCCGATGGTTTGCTCGCTCGCCTCGTCGAGCACCAGCTCGGCGGGGTCGACCACGACGTCGGCGTTCGCCAGCTCGCCGAGCTCCTGCAGCTCCTTGGTGGTGAACTTCGCCTGCGCGGCGCCGCGGCGCCCGATCATGTGGATGTCGGTGATCGTGTTCGCGTCGAGGACGTCGAGCACGTGGTCGGACATGTCGGTCTTCTCGCGCAGCTCGGCGGCCGTCTTCGCGAGTACCCGCGCGACGTCCACAGCGACGTTGCCGACTCCGACGACCACCGCGCTGGTGGCGTCGAGGGTGAACCGGTCGACCTCCGCATCGGGATGCCCGCAGTACCAGGCCACGAACTCGGTGGCGGAGAAGCTGCCGGGCAGGTCCTCCCCGGGGATGCCGAGGGTGCGGTCCACCGCGGCGCCGGTCGCGTAGACCACCGCGTCGTAGTGCTCGCGCAGGTCGTCGACGGACAGCCGGTCGCCGAGCTCGACCCCACCGAGGAACCGCACCTCCGGATGTTCCAGGATGCGGCGCAGGGTGATCTCGAGCGACTTCATCTTCAGGTGGTCGGGGGCGACGCCGTAGCGCAGCAGCCCGTACGGGCACGGCAGCCGGTCCAGCACGTCGACCCACACCCCGCCGTGGCGGCTCAGCTCGTCCGCTGCGTACAGGCCCGAAGGTCCCGAGCCGACCACTGCGATGCGCACGTCAGCCACGCCTCACCTCCTTGCCATCGACAGTAGCCGGTTCGCCCGCCCGTCCTGGGAGGGGCATCTGGGGCTCGGTGTGGTAGACGTGAAGCACAAAGAGGTCGAGTCCGCCGGGCGTTGTCGCGAACCGGATCCGGCGCGCGCTGCCTGCCGGTCGCCTCGTGGTGAACCCCGACGCACGGTCCACGCTGGACGCGATGGTCGGACCAACAGGGCCCGGAGGCCAAGGAAGGTGTGACCGCATGAGCGCACAGCACGACCACAACTACCTCTTCACCTCGGAGTCGGTGACGGAGGGGCACCCCGACAAGATGGCGGACCAGATCTCCGACGCCATCCTCGATGCGGCGCTCAGCGAGGACCCGCTGTCCCGGGTGGCGTGCGAGACGCTGCTCACCACGGGCCTCGTCGTCGTGGCAGGCGAGATCACGACGAAGGCGACACTCGACTTCACCCGCATCGTGCGCGACACCGTCAACGGCATCGGCTACGACAACGGTGACTTCGGCTTCGACGGCCACCACTGCGCCGTGATGATCTGCATCGGCAGGCAGTCGGTGGACATCGCCCAGGGCGTGGATCAGGCGCACGAGCGGCGCGGCGAGCTCTCCGAGGATGAGCTCGACAGCACGGGTGCCGGCGACCAGGGCATGATGTTCGGCTACGCGACGAACGAGACCCCCGAACTGATGCCGATGCCGATCGCGATCGCGCACCGGCTCGCCAAGCGCCTCACCGACGTCCGCAAGGACGGGACGCTGCCCTACCTGCGCCCGGACGGCAAGACGCAGGTCACCGTGCGCTACGTCGCAGGCAAGCCGGTGGCGGTGGAGAAGCTCCTCATCTCCACGCAGCACGCCGAGGGCGTCGAGGCGCAGATCCCGGAGGACCTGTGGCGCCACGTGGTCGAGCCCGTGATCCCCGCGGAGTTCTACGACGCCGCCGAGTTGAAGAAGAACTACTTCGTGAACCCGACCGGTCGCTTCGTCATCGGCGGCCCCGTCGGCGACGCGGGGCTCACCGGCCGCAAGATCATCGTCGACACCTACGGCGGCTACGCCCGGCACGGCGGCGGCGCGTTCAGCGGCAAGGATCCGTCCAAGGTGGACCGTTCCGCGGCCTACGCGGCGCGCTACGTCGCCAAGAATCTCGTCGCCGCCGGGCTCGCGGACAAGGTCGAGGTGCAGGTGGCCTACGCCATCGGCGTCGCGCGCCCGCTGTCGGTGATGGTCGAGACCTTCGGTACCGAGAATACCGACCGCGCCCTGATCGAGAAGCTGGTCGACGAGCACTTCGACCTGCGCCCCGCGGCGTTCCGCGAGTACCTCAAGCTGCACCGGCCGATCTTCCAGAAGACCGCAGCGTACGGGCACTTCGGCCGTGACGACAGCGACTTCACCTGGGAGAACACCGACAAGGCCGACGTGCTGCGCGCGGCCGCGGGCCTCGGGTGAATGCGATGAAGATCGTCGTCACGGGGTCGATCGCCAGCGACAACCTGATGACCTTCCCCGGCAGCTTCCGCGAGCTGCTCGTGGAGGACGGGCTCGACAACCTCTCGCTGTCGTTCCTCGTCGACGAGCTCGAGATCCGGCGCGGCGGGGTGGCGGCCAACATCGCGTTCGGCCTCGGCTCGCTCGGGGCCACGCCGGTGCTGGTGGGTGCCGTCGGCGAGGACTTCGCCGAGTACCGCGAGTGGCTCGAGGCCCACGGTGTCGACACCGAGTCGGTGCGGGTCTCCGACACGGCGCACACCGCGCGGTTCCTGTGCACGACCGACGCGGACCAGAACCAGATCGCGTCGTTCTACACCGGCGCGATGGCGGAGGCCCGTGAGATCGAGCTGGCTCCGGTCGCGGCGCGGCTCGGGGGCATCGACCTGGTGGTGATCGGGCCCAACGACCCGGACGCCATGACGCGGCACACCCAGGAGTGCCGCGATCGGGGCTACCCGTTCATGGCCGACCCCGGACAGCAGCTGGCCCGCCTCGACGGCGACCAGCTGCGCACGCTCGTCGACGACGCGACCTACCTCATCACCAACGAGTACGAGCGGAAGCTCCTCGCGCAGAAGACCGGCTGGTCGGACGAGGAGATCCTGGCCAAGGTCGACACCTGGATCACCACCAGGGGCCCCGAGGCCGTGACCGTGCACCGCACCGGCGAGCCCGACCTCGCCGTCACGCCGCCCCGCGAGCTGCGCAAGGCCGACCCGACCGGTGTCGGCGACGCCCTGCGGGCGGGGTTCCTCGCCGGGGTCGCCGCGGACCTCGGCCTGGAGCGGTCCGTCCAGCTCGGCTGCATGGTGGCTACGCTGGTCATCGAGACCGTGGGGACGCAGGAGTACCGCGTCGAGCGCGCCGAGTTCATGCAGCGCTTCGCCGAGGCATACGGGGCCGACGCCGCGGCCGAGCTGGAGCCCACGCTGACGCGTGGCAACCCTACCGAGGAGCACCGACCGTGACCGACCCGAGAATGCAGACGATCAACGGCATCGACTTCGGCCTGGCGGACATCACGCTGGCCGGCTCCGGCCGCGTGGACATCCGGCTGGCGGAGCACGAGATGCCGGGCCTGATGTCCACCCGGCGGCGTTACGCCGAGACCAAGCCGCTGTCCGGCGCCAAGATCACCGGCTCACTGCACATGACCGTGCAGACCGCCGTGCTGATCGAGACGCTGGCGGAGCTGGGCGCCGACGTCCGCTGGGCGAGCTGCAACATCTTCTCGACCCAGGACAGTGCGGCCGCCGCCGCGGTGGTCGGCCCGGCCGGGACGCCCGGCGCGCCGGCCGGAGTACCGGTCTTCGCCTGGAAGGGCGAGACGCTCGAGGAGTACTGGGAGTGCGCCGAGCGCGCGCTCACCTGGCCGGACGGCTCCGGCCCCACCATGATCCTCGACGACGGTGGCGACGCCACCATGCTCGTGCACATGGGCGTCGACGCGGAGAAGACCGGCAACGTGATGCCCCCGGTGGGTGCGGAGAACGAGGAGATGGCGGTCGTGCTGCGGCTGCTGGAGCGCTCGCTCGCCGCGAACCCCACCCGGTGGACCTCCGTCGCCGCCGAGGTCCGCGGTGTCACCGAGGAGACCACCACCGGGGTGCACCGGCTCTACGAGCGGTTCCGCACCGGGACGCTGCTGTTCCCGGCGATCAACGTCAACGACTCGGTGACCAAGTCGAAGTTCGACAACAAGTATGGCTGCCGGCACTCGCTGATCGACGGCATCAACCGTGGCACGGACGTGCTCATCGGCGGCAAGGTCGCCGTCGTCCTCGGTTACGGCGACGTGGGCAAGGGCTGTGCGGAGTCGCTGCGCGGCCAGGGTGCGCGGGTGATCATCACGGAGGTCGACCCGATCTGCGCGCTGCAGGCGGCGATGGACGGGTACCAGGTGGCCCGGCTCGCCGACGTCGTGTCCAGCGCGGACATCTTCGTCACCGCCACGGGCAACCGGGACGTCATCATGGCCGCGGACATGGCCACCATGAAGCACCAGGCGATCGTGGCCAACATCGGGCACTTCGACAACGAGATCGACATCCTCGGGCTGTCCCGGACCCCGGACGTCGTCCGCACCACCATCAAGCCGCAGGTCGACGAGTGGCGCTTCCCGGATGGGCACTCGATCATCGTGCTCTCCGAGGGCAGGCTGATGAACCT
>JALYQB010000494.1 GCA_030856045.1 Actinomycetota bacterium | reverse complement strand
CGCTACAACAACTACCGCATCAAGAAACCCGGCGAGACCAGCACCCGCCATCCCGGACCACCCACCGTCATGATCCACACCATCACCCCCCGAGCAGCATGATCAAACTAGTCTAAGTGGCATTGGGGTTAGGGGTTCGATTCCCCTCGTCTCCACCGCTCTCACCAGCGTGAACGCTGTTCATCACGTCCGGCATCCGCCGCGAGTACTGCCAAGTTACTGCCTACCGCCCTCATTGCTCGTCCGCGAGAGCCCGGTCCATCGCGTCGGCCGCCTCGAACATCTGCGCTGGAATGACGTGTCCGTAGGTGTCCATCGCGAGCCGGTAGATGGAGTGCCCGAGGATCTCCATCACGGTGCGGAGCCCGACGCCCTGGGCGATGAGGTAGGTCCCGCACGCGTGCCGCAGGTCGTGCAGGTGCAACCACGGCAGCCCGGCATCCTCACGGGTCTTGTCGAACGAGCGCGAGAAGTTCCGCGGTTCGAGCACGGTGCCGATGGTCGACGGGAACACCCCAGCCTTCGTCCTGCCACGCCGAGCCTGCCGCAAGCCGCTCGCGTGCCTGCACGACCCGCTGCCGTTCGAGCGCCTGGACCGCAACCAGCGGAAGGGGTAGCCAGCGCCGTGACCGTCGGGTCTTCGGCTCGACCACGCGCAGCTCCCCACCGGAGCGTTGGACCGCGCGGACGACGTGCAACACCCGCTCGTCGAGGTCGACGTCTGCCCACTGCAGCCCGAGCAGTTCACTGCGACGAACTCCCAGGCTCACGGCGATCACGAACGTTTCGGCGAGCTGGTCACCGGACGCCGCGTCGAGCAGTTGCCGAATCTCCTTCGGGCTGGGCACACGGCGCTCGGCGGCCTGGCCGTTCGGGACCTTCACCGGCTTGGCGACGTTGCGCTCTACCAGGTCGAACCGCACGGCATCGGACAGTGCGGACCGGAGTACCGCGTGCACCTTGGCGACCTGCCCGGCGAGCGCTCGGCGGCCAGCTCGGTGAGGTAGCGCTGTACGTCCCGGGTGCCTAGCTTCCGCAGCGCGATCCGACCGAGCCCGGGGACGAGGTTGCGATTCACCGCGATGCGGTAGCAATCGAGTGTCGCGGGCCGGGTCTCGTCCTTGGCCTTGAAGTCCCGCAGCCACTCGGCGAGCCATTCGCCGACGGTTCGCGGTGCTGCCGTGAGGTCCATCCCGGCCTGCTGCTGCTTGCGCAGAGCGGCGAGCTTGTCGACGACCTCGGCGCGGGTCTTGCCGTACACCGTCGGCCGGACCCGCTTTCCGTTCATCCAGCCCATGTCGAGCATTCCCGCCCAGCGACCGTCCTTGCGCCGGTGGATGCTGCCCTCGCAGTGGGCACGCCGCCGTGTCACGCGGCAGCCTCGACGAGGCTCGAGATGTACTCGCGCAACGAGTCGACCGGGACGCGGCGAAGCCGCCCGATCTTCACCGAGCGCAGCTCACCGGCATAAAGCAGCTCGTACACGCGGGTCCGCCCGATGCCGAGGACCTCGGCGACTTCCTCGGCGGTCAACAGTTGTGGTTCCATCGTCCCGTCCCCCTCATCCGGCTTGGTCGTCGGTTTCCGGACGTTCTGCGACTTGTCGTTTGGCCTGGTCGTACTGCTCGGCTCGTCGCTTGTACTCGGCGATGGAGCGCACAGCAGCTCTGTCCGGTCGGGCTGGTCGGGGTCGCCGGGTTTGATGAGTTCCCAGCGGTAGCGGCCGGCGTCGCCGTCGGCGGCAACACCCGCCCAGTGGTCTTCGGCGCGACCGCCTTGCGCGGCAGGTCCGCGGCGTCCTGAAGACGCTCGCCATCATCGCGCTGCGGCCGACCTGCCGAGTTGACCTCTTCTGAAGTCAAGGTGCCGCCTCCGGCGGCGCACCGGCCTCGGCCCCGCCTCTCGCTCCGCTTCGGCGGGCCGGGCCGGGCCGCGACGAGGGACCGTCCATCGTGGTGACCCCGGCTGGCGACCCCACGCACGTGGTTGTGAGGATGCGAGTGGAAAGGCGGCTGGCGGAGTGGAGAGCCCCCCGCACATCTACACGCGCACGGAGTGGGAAGCCTTCCTCGCCAGCGTCGCCAACGGCGAGTTCCACGAGTGAGCCGGCCTGCGACCGCATCGCGCGGCCAAGTACGGTCACGTCCGCTGGCACGTCGCTGAGCATCGCTCGATGCACGCTGCATCACCCCGCGAACCATCGACCATCGCGCGCTCGGCGTCGAGCCGCGTGTAGAGCCCGGACACGTAGCTCCGCTCGGACCGCAATTCCTCTTCATACCCCTGAGTTGACACAGGCCCCTCACAGCCGGCGTGAGGTGGCCGAGCGAAGGCGTGCGGAACCGTGGTTCCCCGGCGCCTTCGCCGCCTTCGAACGGACCTGCCGGCCTTGCACGTCGGGGTCGAGTCCCACATTCCCGCTACTCCCTTGTCCCGCCCGTGACCGTCGGCACCGGCCAATGTGCCCGACGTGATCGGCAGAGCAGCACACCACGAGCCCAAACTCATCCTGCGACGCGAGGGTGGGCCGCTGGCACGGTTGCCGGCTGCACCCGAGCTGAGCGGCTGGGAGAAGCACACCATCGAGATCCTCGCCGCGGTGCTCATCCGCGCCCGGCAGACCGGGAGCAATGCTTGAAACCTGTGGATGTGGATGATCGGGAGGGGCGTACCTTCCCGGTGATCGAGTGAAGGTTCTCAAGCAAGACCGGCGTGCCAACGCTGGTCGGGAAGGTACGACCCATGTTCAC
>JALYQB010000468.1 GCA_030856045.1 Actinomycetota bacterium | reverse complement strand
GGCTATCCCGCGCGGGAGGTTCACTAGCGTGGGCCGGAGTGGCCGCTCTTCGTCAAGACCTCCGCAACATCGCCATCGTCGCCCACGTCGACCACGGCAAGACGACGCTCGTCGACGCGATGCTCTGGCAGTCGGGCGCCTTCCGCGACAACCAGGCCGTCAACGAGCGCGTCATGGACTCGATGGACCTCGAGCGCGAGAAGGGGATCACGATCCTCGCCAAGAACACGGCCGTCGACTACCACGGCACCAAGCTCAACATCGTCGACACCCCGGGCCACGCCGACTTCGGCGGCGAGGTCGAGCGCGCGCTGACCATGGTGGACGGCGTCCTGCTGCTCGTGGACGCCTCCGAGGGCCCGCTGCCGCAGACGCGCTTCGTCCTGCGCAAGGCGCTGGAGTCACGGCTGCCGGTGATCCTGGTCGTCAACAAGGTCGACCGCCCCGACGCCCGCATCGCCGAGGTGGTGGAGGAGACCCACGACCTGCTGCTCGACCTGGCCAGTGACATGGAGGACATGGACACCACCGCGGCGCACGTCCTCGACCTGCCCGTCGTGTACGCCAGCGCCCGCGCCGGCCGGGCCAGCCTCACCCGCCCCGCCGACGGGGGGTTGCCCGACGACGGCGACCTCACGCCGCTGTTCGACACGCTGCTCGCGCACGTGCCGCCGCCCGCGGACGTCGTCGACGCCCCGCTGCAGGCACACGTCACCAACCTCGACGCGTCGACGTTCCTCGGCCGGATCGCGCTGTGCCGCATCCGCGCGGGCCGCATCCGCAAGGGGCAGCTGGTCGCCTGGTGCCGCGAGGACGGCACGGTCAAGTCAGTCAAGATCACCGAGTTGTTGCGCACGGAGGGCTTGCAGCGGGTGCCCGCCGATGGGGCCGAGGCCGGCGAGCTGGTGGCGATCGCGGGCATCGCGGAGATCACGATCGGTGACACCCTCGCCGACCTCGACGACCCACGCCCGCTGCCGCGCATCACCGTCGACGAGCCCGCCATCGCGATGACGATCGGCGTCAACACCAGTCCGCTCGCGGGCCGTGGCGGCGGCACGAAGCTCACCGCGCGACTGCTCAGGGGAAGGCTCGACGCCGAGCTCGTCGGCAACGTCAGCGTCCGGGTGCTCCCTACCGAGTCGCCCGACACCTGGGAGGTGCAGGGGCGCGGCGAGCTGGCACTGGCGATCCTCGTGGAGACGATGCGCCGCGAGGGTTTCGAGCTCACCGTCGGCAAGCCCCAGGTCGTGACCCGCACGGTCGACGGCACGCTCTCCGAGCCGTTCGAGCACCTCACCATCGACGTACCCGAGGAGCACCTCGGCGCGGTCACCCAGCTGCTCGCCGGGCGCAAGGGGCGCATGCAGCAGATGGCGACGCATGCCGGCAGCTGGGTGCGCATGGAGTTCAACGTCCCGTCCCGCGGCCTGATCGGGTTCCGCACCGAGTTCCTCACCGTCACCCGCGGCACCGGCATCGCCCACCACGTCTTCGACGGCTACCGCCCCTGGGTGGGCGAGCTCCGCACGCGGCACTCGGGCTCGCTCGTCGCCGACCGCACGGGCCCCGTCACGGGATATGCGCTGCTCCAGCTCGCGGACCGTGGCACGTTCTTCGTCGAGCCCGGCGCGGAGGTCTACGCCGGCATGGTCGTCGGGGAGTCGCCGCGCAGCGAGGACCTGGACATCAACGTCTGCCGGGAGAAGAAGCTCTCGAACGTGCGGTCCTCGACCGGCGACGAGCTGGAGCGCCTCGCCCGCCCGCGGGCCCTCGGCCTGGAGGAGGCGCTGGAGTTCTGCGCCGTCGACGAGTGCGCCGAGGTGGCGCCGACCGTCGTCCGCGTCCGGAAGGTCGTCCTCGACGCCACCACCCGCGCCCGGCAGCGCGCCCGCACCCGGGACCCGCGCGGCTGACCGGGACCGTGCCGGCACGATGCTCACCGATGGCGCGCCGCAGTGCGGGAGGGTGGCCGGCGCGGCTCGCGGCCGCGCTGGCGCTGCTCGTCGCGACCGCGTGCACGCCCCCCCCACCGCCCGTGGTCGCCCCGGGCGTCACGTCGGTCCCTGCCGAGCCGTCGCCCGCGCGTGCGCTCGTCGTGGGGGTGGACGACCTGTCCGGTGGGTTCAACCCACACACCCTCGCCGACCTCACCCCGACCGCGAGCGCCGTCGCGGGGCTGCTGCTGCCCTCGGCCTTCCGACAGGCCGCGGACGGCAGCTGGCAGATCGACTATCGGGTCCTGGAGTCCGCCCGCGTCAGCGCGACCGACCCGATCACGATCACCTACCGGATCCGGCTCGACGCGGCGTGGTCGGACGGTGCGCCGATCGCGGCGGAGGACTTCGCCTATCTCGCCGAGCAGATGCGCACCCAGCCGGGCGTGGTCACCGACGCGGGTTACCAGCTGATCGACGAGGTGGTGTCCGCGGACGGCGGCAAGACCGTGCGGGTGGTGCTGCGGGAACCCTACCCGGGGTGGCGGACGCTGTTCCGCGAGCTGCTGCCGGCGCACCTGCTCAAGGACGCGCCCGGCGGCTGGACCGACGCCCTCGACGAGGGCCTCCCGGTGTCGGGTGGGCCGTTCGTGCTGACCCCGGTGGACCCGGCGCGCCGCGAGCTCGTGCTGGCCCGCAACGACCGGTACTGGGACACGCCGGCGTGGGCGGACCGCCTCGTGCTGCGCCAGCTCACCGACGGCGCGCTCGCCGAGGCGGTGTCGACGGGCAGTGTGCAGGCCGCCCTGTTCGGCCGCCCGGACCGCGTCACCCTCGACCTCCTCGCCGAATCCGGAGTGACCGGCCAACTCACCGTGCCGCAGCCGTCCGTCGCGCAGGTGGTGCTCCGCTCCGGGAGCACGGCCCTGTCCGACCCCCGGGTTCGTGCCGCGGTCGCCGCGGCGCTCGACCGGTCCGACCTCGTCGCGGTCGGTGCCGGTGGCGGTCCGTCGGCCGGTCTGGTGGCCGACGCGCAGGTGCTGGCGCCCTCCCGCGAGGGTTACGCGCCCACGCGGCCCGAGAACGTGCTGTCCACCCCCGACCTCGAGGCCGCGGCACGGCTGCTCACCGAGGCCGGCTATGCCCGTATGCCCGAGGGCTGGACCCGGGACGGCGGACGGCTGGAGCTGGTCATCGCCGCGCCCGAGGGCGCCGACCCCTTCCCGATGCTGGCCGCCAGGGTGTCCGACCAGCTCGCGGCGCTGGGTATCGGAACCACGGTGGTGACCCCGCCCGCGGATCAGCTCTACGCACCGGCGGGCAGCGCCGATGCGGGGGCGAGCCCCCAGGAGTCGGCTGCGGCACCCGAGGCCGCCCCCCCGCCCGCGATCGACATCGCCGTCATCCCACTGCCGGCGGGCGGCGACCCCGCGACCCTGCTCGCGTCCGCCCACGGGTGCCCGATCGAGGTCCCGGAGGGCCGGCGGCCGCCGCGCGACATCGCGGGGTCCTGCGATTCGTCGCTGCAGCCTGCGATCGAGGGGGCGCTGACGGGGAAGCTCCCGGTAGGCGCGACGATCGCGGGGCTGGAACCCGTGCTCTGGCAGCGGGCGGTCGCGATTCCGCTCTATCAGCAGGCGTCGGTCTTCGTTCCGGGTTCCGCGTTGCTGGACGTCGTGCCTGCCCCGCTCGTCGAGGGCCCGCTGGACCGCGCCGACCGCTGGCGGCTCCCGGCTGGTGACGCATGAGAAGCTGTCGATCCCGCTCGAGTTGTGACCGCCGGGGGGTGGCGCCGCAATGGGCGTGGCACGCTACTGTGCGCGCACGAGAGGATAGCCCTGTGGTGCGCGTGTCACCCGTGTGCGCCAGGAACAAGGGTTAGGAACCCCATGCGATCACGACGAGTTCCAGCCTGGCTGGCAGTCCCGATCTCCGTCGCGCTGCTCGCCGGCGCGTGCGGTGGGTCGCAGGACAGCGGGGCACCGGCAGGTGACGGCACCATCAGCATCTACGGCACCGAGCCGGAGAACCCGCTGGTGCCCGGCAACACCACCGAGGTCGGTGGCGGCAAGGTGGTCGACGCGCTGTTCACCGGCCTGGTCGAGTACGACCCGCGCACCGCGGAACCAATGAATGCGGTCGCCGAGTCCATCGAGACGACCGACTCGACGGTCTACACGATCACGCTGAAGGACGGCTGGACCTTCCACGACGGCACCCCGGTCACCGCGCAGAGCTTCGCGGACGCGTGGAACTACACCGCCTACTCACCGAACGCACAGCAGGGCGCGAGCTTCTTCGCCCAGATCGAGGGCTTCGATCAGGTCAACGCGCCGGACCCGGACGGCGCGGACGGCCCGCAGGAGGCCCCGCTACCGCCCGCCCAGGAGATGTCCGGGCTGCGGGTCGTCGACGACCGCACCCTCGAGGTGACGCTGGCCGAGCCGTTCGCGGTGTTCCCGACCCAGCTCGGCTACTCGGCGTTCTCGCCGCTGCCCGAGGCGTTCTTCGCCGACCAGGCCGCGTTCGAGGCGAACCCCATCGGCAACGGGCCCTTCACGTTCGAGTCCCGCCAGCCGAACACCAACATCATGCTCCGCCGGTACGAGGACTACGCGGGCGACCGCAGGCCCAGCGTCTCCGGCGTCGAGTTCCGGATCTACGCGGCGGTCGAGGCCGCCTACGCCGATATCGTCGCAGGCAACCTCGACTTCCTCGAGATCATCCCGCCGTCCGCGCTGGCGGGGAACCTGTACCAGACCGACCTGCCGGACCGGTCGCTGTCCCAGACCTACCTGGGGATCCAGACCGTGACGTTCCCGGTGTACGACCCGCGGTTCCAGAACCCCGACCTGCGCAAGGCCATCTCGATGGCCATCGACCGGGACGCGGTGAACCAGCAGATCTTCAACGGCCTCAAGCCGCCCGCCGACGGGTACGTCGCACCGAACGTGCCGGGCCGCGCGGAAAATCAGTGCGGGGAGCTCTGCACCTACCAGCCGCAGCGGGCCAAGCAGCTGTTCGACGCGACCGGGTTCCAGGGCCCGATCGAGCTGACGTCCAACGTGGACGCCGGCAACGCGGAGTGGATGCAGGCCGCCTGCACCACCATCAGTAACGCGCTCGGCCGGGAGTGCCGGTTCGTCCCGGTGCCGACGTTCGGCGAGTTCCGCACCGCGATCAACGCCGGCCAGCTGAACGCGATCTACCGCTCGGGCTGGGTGGCGGACTACCCGTCGATCGAGAACTTCCTCAACCCGCTGTACCGCACCGGGGGCTCGTCCAACGACGGCGGCTACTCCAACCCGGCGGTCGACGCGAAGCTCGCGCAGGCCGACGCCGCCACCACCACCGAGCAGGCCGACCAGCTCTACCAGGAGGCGGAGCGGATGGCGCTGCAGGACATGCCCGCGATTCCCGTCTACTTCCAGTCGGTGCAGGCAGGGTGGTCGGAGCGGCTTCGCAACGTCACCGTCACGCAGTTCCGCGAGCTCGACCTGTACAGCGTCGAGATCGCCTGATCACCGGCTGCGGGCGCGGCATACCCTGGCCGTCGTCCGCGGCCGGTGCCGCGACCGCACGATGACTCGCGGAGGTGAACGGTGGGGCGTTACGTCCTTCGCCGGCTGCTCCAACTTGTGCCGGTCCTCATCGGCACCACCTTCCTGATCTACCTGCTCGTCTGGACGATCCCGGGGGACCCCTTCGCCGGTAAGTGCGGGGACCGCGCCTGCCCGGACTCCTACATCACCGCGATGCGGGAGAAGTACAACCTCGACGACTC
>JALYQB010000462.1 GCA_030856045.1 Actinomycetota bacterium | reverse complement strand
CTAGCCCCAGTTTCCCCCTTAGTTTGATCTTGATGGACTGAAGCCGGTTTCCTGCTCGGCTCGTGGCGGGTTTTCCTGGGCAAACGGCGTGTCGGTGCTGGTATCAGCGCCCCCTCAGTGTATTACCCATATATGGCATCGGTGGTGGGCAAGAAGCGAGGGAAGCAGACCTACTACTACCTGGTGGAGTCTGCCCGCGTGGAGGGCAAGCCCAGGATCGTGTCGCAGGAGTACCTGGGAACCGCAGAGGAGCTGGCCACGGCGATGCGCGGCGCGGGGCTCGGGCTCCCGGACCGTACCCAGCACAAGGAGTTCGGCGCGGTCGCCGCCGCCTGGAGTCTGCTGGAAGACCTCGGCGTGGCCGCCATCATCGACGAGGCGGCCGGGACGAGGCGGTCCGATGCGGGCGCTTCCCTCGGCGCCTACCTGGCGCTGGCGGCGCTGAACCGGCTGGCGGCGCCGTGCTCGAAGCTGGCCTTCGCCGACTGGTGGGCCAAGACAGCGGCGCCCCGGTTCACCAAGATCCCCGCCAGCGTGCTGGACCACCGGCGGTTCTGGGACGCGATGCACGCCGTGGAGCTTCGCGACCTGGAGGAGATCAGCCAGGCGATCGCGCTGCGCATGGTGGATCTGTTCGGGCTGGAATGCTCATCGGTGGCCCTGGACATGACCAACTTCGCCAGCTTCATCGACACCGCCAACCACAAAGCGCCGATCGCGCAGCGGGGCAAGGCCAAGCAGAAACGTGGCGACCTGCGGCTGGTCGGGCTGGGCCTGGTGGTCACCCGCGACGGCGGGATCCCGCTGGCCTGGCACGCCTACCCCGGCGACAAGCCCGACGTCACCCAGTTCCCCGCCCTGATCGGCCAGCTGCGAACCCGGCACGAGGCGATCTGCGCCGCCGCCGGCCGGCGGCCCGCAGACATGACCGTCGTCTTCGACGCCGGGCAGAACTCCGAGGACAACTTTGCCTACCTCGCCGGGACCGGCCTGCACTACATCGGGTCGGTGCCCGCCTCTGACTGCCCGGACCTGACCGCCCTGCCCGCCTCCGTGCGCACTGTCGTGGATGCGGGCCGGTTCGGGGGGCTGACCGCCTATGACACCCGCCGCGAGGTCTACGGCGCGCAGCGCCGCGCGATCTTGACCCACTCCCCGGAGCTGCACCAAAGCCAGGCCCGCGGGTTTGACGGCACCACCCTGGCCAAGGCCGGGAAGAAGCTGGATGAGCTGGCCGCCGCCCTGGCCCGAGGCAAGACCCGCCGCCCCCGCGAGAAGGTGGCCGCCGACATCCAAGCGATCACCCACAAGCCCTGGGCCCGCCGGGTCCTGACCTGGCAGCTCAACGGCGAGGCACCCAAAGACCTGCGTCTTTCCTGGGACATCAACCAGGCTGCCCGCGCCGCCCTGGAACAGGAGATGTTCGGCAAGCACGTGCTGATCACCGACCACGACGACTGGCCGGTGGCCGAGGTCATCGCCGGCTACCGGTCCCAGTCCGAGGCCGAGTTCTCCTTCCGCCAGATGAAAGACCCCCACGTCGTCTCCTTCAACCCGATGTTCCACTGGACCGAGCACAACATCCGCGTCCACGTCTTCACCTGCGTCCTTGCCCTGCAACTCGCCCACCTCATGCGGCTGCGCGCCCGAAGCGCCGGCCTGGACCTGTCCGTGCGCGCCCTCCTCGGCGAGCTCGCCGGCATCGGCGAGACCGTCCTGCTCTACCAGGGCGAGCGGGGCCGGCCCAGAGCCCACCGGATGCTCACCCAAACCACCCCGGTCCAGGACAAGCTCATCAAGACCTTCCACCTGAACCGCTACACCCCCAGACGCTGACATGGGTAATACACCCAACCAGCCCCTGCACCCACGCTGAACAGCGGAAACGAAGAGTAGATCAACTTATCCAGGAAAGTCGGGCTAGCGAGCGTGGTCGTCGAGCCGAGCGCCACACACGACCTCGTCAGCAACCACACCTGGCGGCGTTGAGCGCGTGGTCCCTTACGCCACCGCGGACGGTCGACGCCGCTGCAACCATCGCTGCCCCACCTGCCGGATCTCACCGAGGTCGGTCCACCCCGCCGGCGGCACCGCGATCGTGTCCAACACCCCGACCTTGCCGTGGTGGTCCAGCTGCTGACCACGGAACACGAAGGCCACCGGATCACCACGTCGCCAGCGGATCGTGTAACCCGCCTCCAGGAACACCCACCCCACGACCGCGCACTTCGGGGTCCCACCGGTGCCGGTCATCGGAACCCGCCCGCCGTGCCGACGATCGCTTCGAGTGCGGCGGGACCGAAGGAGGGCGGGGTCGACTTCGGCCCCGCCGCGGCTGGTGCCCGACCGTCCCGCCCGGTGGGCGCCGTTGGGATGCGCGCGATGAGCGTCCGGGTGGTCATCGCAACCTCCGTCCCTCGTGGTAGTGGCGGCCCCGCCGGGCGAGGGGGAGGCTCCAGCGAGGCCGCCTGGCGCCGGTCCGATACCGGTGCTCAAAACCGAACACTATCCGTATAGCCTAGAGTATGCAAGGATAGTTTCTACACAGGATGGACAGTATCCGAGTAGTGTGTCACGATCGTTGCCTAGTTGACGGATTAGGAGGCCATCATGCGGCTGGAGTTGCTCGCGAAGGACAGGAACAGTGGCGACAAGGGCTGCCCAGGGGTTCACCTCGACCTCGACAGTTCAGATCTGGTGATCACCGGGCTCACAGTGGACAGCAGCCGCGTCGAGAACGTGCTCCCCGGCGAAGGTGTGGTGCGGATCAAGCCCGAGATCGTCATCGAGGCACTGGCGCGCTACGGAGCCCGCTGATGGCGGTTCGGCCGTCACTGCCGGCCGGGTTCGACGCCGCATTCGACACAGCCCGAGCCAGCGTGTTCCGACTGGAGACGCTGCAGGCCTACGGCAACTCCGGGGAAGACCCGGCACTGGACGCGTTCGTCGACGGCCAGCCGTACGTGCTCACCCCCGGCAAGCGGAGCTGGACGTCCCTCGTCCGAGACCGGCGCCGTGCCGGCTGCGCCATGGAGCGCGTGCACGTCGTCACCGAACCGCTCACGGAATACGCGCTGTTCGAGCTCACCTGGGGTTACACCCCGAACGTCCGCGCGGGTGAGGACATTCGAATCATCCCGGTCGGCGAGGGGGAGCACTGGCCCGCAACGCTTCCCCGCGACACCGACTTCTGGCTGTTCGACGCCAGCACGCTCTACGCGATGCGCTACCACCAGGACGGGAGCTGGCTGGGGGTCGACCTCGTCACCGACCCGTACGACATCGACCAGGCGGTCACCTGGCGGGACACGGCGCTGCGACTGGGCATCCCCTGGGCGGACTACATCCGCGGCCGACCGCACCTCGAACGCCTCGTGGAGTCGATTCCCCGCGCATCGTGACCGAACGGAGGTACTTCGGGTGACCGCGCCGAACCCCAGGCGTGCACGTCTCGCCGCCCGGCTCCGGGCGGTGCGCGCTACCGCATTCTCGTCGGGGAACAAGTTCGCAACCGCGATCGGCCGACCGCAGTCGCGCGTGTCGAAGCTGGAGACCGGCGTGCAGCTGCCCACCGAGAAGGACATCCGCGAATGGGTGACCGCTACCGGTGCGGGCGATGCGGTCGAGGCGGAACTGATGGAGTTAGTCGCCGCGGCCCGCATCGAGTACGCCACGCACCGTGACGCCGCCCGCTACAGTGGCGGGTTCGCGAACATGCAGGCCCAGGTGGCAGCCTCGGAGGCTCAGGCCACCCACATCGCGGAGTGGCAGCCCGCAATGATCCCGGGACTCCTGCAAACCGCCGCTTACGCCCGGGAGCTGCTCGCGCTCAGCTTTACCGTGAGCGATAAGGAGGAGATCGAGGCGACGGTGGCCGGTCGCGTCAAGCGGCAGGAGATCCTGTACCAAACCGGCCGACGCATCCGGTTCGTCATCGGGGAAGCCGCTCTGCGCGGCGCGCCCGGCACGATCGACACGCTGCTCGGCCAGCTCGACCGGCTGACGTCCGTTGCCGGCCTCGCCACCGTCGAGCTCGGCGTGGTCCCGTTCCCTGCGATGCCGATCATGCCGCTGTCCAGTTTCATGCTTCGAGACGACCTGGCGATCATGGAGACCAACTCCGGTGAGCAGCAACTCTACGAGCCCGATGAGGTGGCGCTCTACGTGAACGCGTTCGAGCGTCTCCGTGACGCTGCCGCCACCGGTCCGGACGCGGTGGCGCTGATCCATCGGGTGGCGGCGGCACTGCGGTAGCAGGTAGGAAGGCCGGGTCAGCCACCGTGGCGAGCAGTTAGCCCATACCCAGCCGAGGGGAACGCCATGGAGCCGACCCCTGCTCGGAGGGAGGTCGAGTCTGGGAAGAACGGCTGCCCACCGGTCTTCGTCGATGACACTCTGGTCCTCCAGGGCAACGCGTCGCCAGCCTGCTCCCTGCTCTCCGTGACTGACCGGTCCGGACGGTAGGCGGTTTCCATCCGATTGCCATGGTGATCGACAGCACGCTCGTGCAGACTCGGGAGCGGGACGCGGGGGGTGCACCATGATGGGATGGGCAGGACCGTCGGCTCGGAGCTCGCGGTGATCGGCGCGACGGGCGCGCGACTTCGGGAGATCGCCGGTCCGGACATGTACCGGCGCAACGCGTTCCGGATCGCCGGGCTGCACACCGATGCTGACCGGCGGACCGTGCGGCAGCGCCGGCAGCAGGTCACCGCAGCGCTGGCGGTCGGCGCCGACATCGACCCTCCCCTGTCGGTTCGGATCGAGCAGGACCAGGCCCCGGCCCTGTTCGATCTGCTCGGCGACGAGCCACGTCGGCTCGTCGACGAGCTGTTCTGGCTGTGGGGCACGCCTGGCGCCACTTGTTCGTGTGCTCGTTCGCGACACCGAGACCATGACGCGGCCGTCCGTGCCCATAGCCAAGCCTTGGACCGGGAGGCCTTGGTCGGCAGTCTGAGCAGCGAAGAGCTGGGTGAGCTCGACAGTTGTGGGCCGATGCCGCGCGGCGATGGAAGCTGGTGCTTCGCAGCACCGCGTTCTGGGACCACGTCCGTCACCGCATCACGGCGCTGGACGACCGGCGGCTCGGCGCCCCCGCCGTTGATCTGCTCCGCGACGCCGTGCCCGCGACCCTGGTCAAGCCGGTGGTCGATCTCGCCGCCGCGGCGCCCGACCCGGCCCGGCTGGCTGCGCACGCCCGCCGCTGGCCCGTGCCAGCCTCGGTGCTCGAGGACCAGCTCGAGGAGGCGGCAGCGCCCCTCTTCGACAGGCTGGGCACGCTGATGGGCGAGGCCGGCGAAGCACTTGACCGGTGTCGTCCGATCGACACGGCCTCCGTCGTGCACGAACACGTCATGCCGGCGCTGAGGCGGCTGGACGCGATCGTCCCCCACGAGCGACACCGCCACACGGCAGCGGCGCGAGACGGCGCAGCGAGCCTGCTCAACAACGGTGCCACCTTCCTGCTGGACCAGTCCGGGTCGACCGCCGCCGGGCAGGCGCGCCAGTGGCTCGACTCGGCGCACGAGCTGGCCGTGGGAGACGAGACCCGGCGGATGATCGAGCAGAACCGTACCGAGCTGGACGAGATGGTGCGTGCGTTGCAGATCTTCCGGGAGCAGATCTCGGCCCTGGTCGCCGCCGGCCGGACCGCACAGGCCCGAAAGGCGCTGCGGCGACTCCGACGAGACCTCGGGGACAGTCCCGTGGCTAGCGAGATCGACCAGCTGCTGGCCAGGCTCAGCCCCTGGCGGCCGGCCGTTGTCCGGTCCCCGGTGTGGCTGCCGAGGCTGGCTCGCAGGCTGGCCCCAGTGGTCGGCCTAGCCGCGGTGACCGGCGGCCTCTTCCTGCTCTGGCCGTCCGGTACGGAGGCCCCCGCCACCGTGCCGGTCTTCTCGGACCAGGTGGCAGCGAACCCCCCGCCGGGAACCTGCATCGCCACCCGGGAGCTGTGGGACGGTCGCCAGGCCACGACCACCGACGCGTGCGACCAGCCGCACTGGGGTGAGGTGCTGGGCTACCCGGCACTGGCGGCGGTGCCGTCGCCCTATCCCGGAGAGGACCAGGTCCAGGCGCTGGGGGCGTTCGAGTGCGGGCGGCTGCTCGCCCGGCGAGATCTGTCCGCCGACCGGTATGCGGTGACCTTCGCCGTCGCGGACCGGGCCTTCTGGAACGACGGGGCGGGGCGATACGAGAACTACGTGACGTGCCTCGCTCACCGGCGGGACGGCGAGCCGTTGCCCGCGGGTCGGGTGACGATCCCGGACCAGCCGCCGCGGGAAGACGTCGCGGTCCGGATGAGCCTGTTCAGCGAGACTCTCTGGGCCAACGCGCCGGTAGGGGCGTGTGTCGCGACCAGGGGCAGCGTCGATGCCTCCAGCCACGACGTCCCGGTGGTGCGTTGCGAGCAGAGCCACTGGGCCGAGATCCTCGGATATCCGATGCTCTACCAACCCGGATCCCCGTGGCCGGGTGACGAGGCGGTCTACGCGAGAGCTTTGTCGGTGTGCCAGGCCCTCACGTCCGACATGGCGCTGCCGCCGGGGTTCGCATTCCGGGTCATCTGGCCCGCGCGGGACTGGTGGGCGGACCCGGAGCAGCCGATCTACGCAGCATGCCTGCTCCACCGAACTGACGACCAGGCCCTCACCGGGCCGATCGAGTGACTGCACCGATCGGCTGGCCGCTCCCTACCTCGGCGCGCCCATCTAGCTTCCATCGGCGTGCTATGGAGATCGGCGCGTCGCCCATGCAGACTCGGACCGACACGGAATCGGCACGGGGGGTGGGTTCATGGCGCGGGCGGCGGCACTGCGGATCAGCTCCCCGGAGAAAGTGATTACCGGTGTGGACCTGCACGGTGGACCCGTCACTATCGGGCGCGCGGCCCTGGAGTACGGGCCCGATGTCTCGTTGGGGCCGGACCCCCAGCGGTGGGTCGGCCGGTTGCACTGCACCCTTGACTTCACCGACGGCATGTGGTCGGTGACCGACAACGCCAGCGTCAACGGCACGCTGCTGCGCCACGGCAACGCGACCACCCGCTTGGAGGCGCGCAAACGGATCCAGCACGGTGACGCGATCCTGATCCTCGGCGACATGGCGCCTGAGGGGCAGCCGCTGTACTGGGAGCTGACGTTCCTGGACCCGCACACCACGCAGCCCGCACCGTTCGGGCCGCCCGCAGACGTGCGCTCCACGGGGCCGTGCCTACGCTACGACTGGGTTGGGGCCAGGGCCTACGTCTGTGAGGGTGGCACCGAGGCCCGGGTCAACGGGTTACGCCCGCAGGGCCACCAGTTGCTGCGGTACATGGTCGGTCGCAGCCGCGGCGCCGCCGTCGCCTGCGACCATCCGGAGTTGATCAAGGCGCTGTGGGGTGACCGCGAGGAGTGGCCGGCGCACCGTTCCTACACCCGCGCGGATGTCGCCGGGGTCGTCCGAGCCGTCCGTCGATGCATCGAGCCGGTGCCATCGGAAGCCCGGATCCTGGAGACGATCACGGGGATCGGCTACCGCCTGAACGTCTGTGCCGGGACCTCTCCCGGGGACTTGGGGTGATCGTGTACGCCGTGCGGACCGACGCGGGATGTGTTCACGACGAGAACCAGGACCGGGTGGGTGCTGACCCCTTCCGCGGCACGTTCGTCGTCGCTGACGGCATGGGTGGGCTGGCCGACGCCGCCGCGACCGCGCAGTCCGTGGTGGACGAGTTGCCTCGCCGGGTGTCCGCTTGCGTCGCCGTGTTGTCCGATCCCGACGTCGCGCGTTCGGTCACTGGGGCGACGGTCGAGTTCAACGAGCAGGTGCGGCACACGGCTCGGTACGGGCCCGGCACCACAGGGGCGGCCACCGCCCTGCTATTGGTGCGGGGCCGGGCGGCGCTGGCTGTGCACCTCGGCGACAGCAGGATCTACCATGCCCGCAGCGGGCGCCTCGCCCGGCTCACGCACGACCACGCGTTGGGCGGGGGTCTGCTCACACGATTCGTCGGCATGGGCGGCGCGGTGGTTCCGGGGGTGTCACGACACGAGCTGCGCCCGGGGGACCGGCTGCTGCTCTGTACCGACGGCCTCACCAGTGGCGTCGAGGACGCCGCACTGGGCGAGCTCCTCAGCGGGGCGCGCAACGTCCATCGTGCATCCAGGGCGTTGGTCGACGCGGCGCGCGCCGGCGGAGCGACTGACGACATCTCGGTGATCGCCGTGGAGTGCGGGACAGGGCAGGTGCTGCGGTGACCTTGCTCAGCAGGGGCGACCGGGTCAGCGACACCCTGGTCGTCGACCGGCTCCTCGGTGAGGGAGCATTCGCCGAGGTCCACCGGGTCGAGCACGAGTACCTCGGCTGGCAGGCGATGAAACTGTTCAAGAAGGTCGCCTCGCTCGACGAGACGCGCACCATGTTGGGTGAGGCTCGGCTGCTCTCGACCATGGGCCACCCGAACATCGTCCGGCTCTTCGACGCGAACACCGTCCAGACCCCGCAGGGTCTCCGTGGCTTCTTCACCATGGAGTACATCGCGGGCGGCAGCCTCGAGCGCCTCGCCGCGTCGCACCGGTCGGTGGTTCCGGTCGACGTGTCGGTCGACGTCGTGGAGCAGCTCGCGAACGGGCTCGCCGTCGCCCACGATCAGTGCCCGCCGATCGTCCACCGGGACCTCACCCTGGCCAACGTCCTGATCGGTTACGACGGGAGCGGGATGCGCGTGCGGATCAGCGACTTCGGGTTGGCCAAGCGCGCCGACCCGTTCACGCTGCTGGCAAGCGCGCAGGGCACGTATGCGTTCATGGCACCGGAGGTGCTGCGCGACGAGGGTTACTCGTGCGCGAGCGACGTGTGGTCGGTGGGCACGATCGCCTACCTCCTTCTCACCAACCACTTCCCCTACGACGACGGGAGCCCCTTCTCGTCCTACTCCGTGGCCCGCTTCCGCCGGTCCCTGCTGGATCCGAGCAGGTACAACGACGACGTCGACGCCGAGCTCGACCGCATCGTGCTGGCGGCGCTCGAGGTCGAGCCCGGTCACCGTCCAGTGACCGCCCGAGCGCTCGCGGACGCCTTCCGCGAACGGCGGGAGGCCATCGGACGCAGGGGTGGACGTGGCCCCGCACGCCCCGACACCTCCGCGGCCGCGCCCCCCACCGAGCGGGCCGGGTGCCTCGCCGACGAGGCGCTGGTGCTCGCGCGTCACCCGAGCACGCTGAACCAGGCCGCCGATCTCATGGAGGAGGCCGTCAACCTCTCCCCGCGGCTGCGCGAGCTGCACCTGCCCAGACTCACCCTGTGGCGCCGGGGGGTGATGCTGTGAACAACGGGCGTGGGGCAGTCGTCGCCACGCGGCTGCTGGAGAAGGCGGGACCGGACCTCTACCGGCGCAACGCCTTCCGGATCACCGGCCTCTCGACCGACGCTGGCGGTCGGGTCGTACGCGAGCACCGGCAACGGGTACTCCCCGCACTTGCGGTCGGCGCCCCAATCGAGGTCGGCGGCACGCTCTCCCAACCCGTTCCAGCAACGCCGGACCAGATCCGCTCGGCCTTCGACGCGCTCGGTGACGCGCAGCGGCGGGTCGTCGAGGAGCTGTTCTGGCTCTGGGACACTCCGAACGCCGGCTGCTCCTGCATCCGCTCGCTGCATCAGGACCATGACGCGGCCGTCCGGGCGCACGCCCGCGCCTTGGACCGTGAACTCGACGGCCGTTCAATGGGTAGGGAGGGCACGGTCTGCGATGAGTTGTGGGCAGAGGCTGCCGATCGATGGACTGCGCTGCTGCGCCGCGCCGCGTTCTGGGACCACATCCGGCACCGGATCCGCGTCCTGGACGACCGGCGCCTGGACGAGTCCACCATCGACGCCCTCCGCTGCAACCTCCCCCGCGCCCTCGTCACCCCGGTGGTGGACCTCGCCGCCGCCGCGGACGACCCCGCACGGCTGGCCGCCCACGCCGCCCGCTGGCAGGTCGGCCAGCACGTCGTCGACGATCTGCTCACCGAGGCCGCCAGCCCTCTGCTTGAGACGGTCAAGACCGCGACGGCCCGGGCCGGTGTTCAGCTCGATGGCGGCCATCCCCTCGACGCCGCCGACGACCTTCGTCGATCGGCGGTCCCGGCCCTGACCCGGCTCGAAGGACTCGCACCACACGAGCGCCACCGCCGTACGGCCACCGCCAGGAACAGAGTCGCCGTGCTGCTCAACAACTGCGCCATGGCCGTCATGAACCGGCCGGGCACGGCGTCGACGGCGGAGATCCGAAGCCTCTTCGATGCCGCGCACGGGCTGGTCGTGGAGCCGGAGACACGCCAGACGATCGAGGGTAACCGGGTAGGCCTCGACGATCAGGAGCGGGCGAACCGGGATCTTGCTCCCTTCGGCGTCACGGTGGAGAACGATGGTTTCGCCGTGCTCGCCGAGCGGGTCCACCATCTGATTAAGTCGGGCAGGTTCGATGAAGCCCGGCACATCCTCGTGGTTCTTCGACGGCACGCCGACGGGCCTGGCGCTCTGGAGATCGATCGGCTGCTCGCCGTCCTCAGCGGCACGGGGTCGGCTCCCCTCGTTCCGTCCCGAGCCACGGGGGGGTCTGCCGACATGTCGAGCGCCGTTCGGAGGCTGTTGGTGGGAGCGTTCGTCTGGTTTCTCGTCTTCCCCGGCCTCGTCTTCTACGCCTTCGGGGTCCCGTGGGGGATCGCCGCGTGCGTGGTGTGGGCTTTCCTCACGTACATGTCCATTCTGGGCACCATCCACGATCTGCGGAAAAGCCGAACGTCAGGTCCCGGGAGGAGACGATGAACACCGCCTCGCCTTCGATGACGCGCGCCCACGGGCTCGAACCAGGGAGGTCGCTGATGACCGGACCGCTGTCCGGGATCCGGCACGCGTTGCGGCAGCGGCGTCATCACCGCGCGTTCCGCATCGCGCCGCCGATGTGGGACGAGGCGCAGCAGACGCGGCTCGAGCAGGTGATCGCCGACCTCGTCGCGGTCATGGAGCCGGTCGAGCCGGAACGCGAGCCGGAACGCGCCCCGGCGCCCGCCCTCGACGAGAAGGCGCTGGCCGATGCCGCGACGAACCTGTGGCGCGCGCAGCAGCAGCTCACCCGGGTCGATGGACGCCTGTCCAAGGAGATCCGCCAGGCCGGCCGTTACCTGCGCACGGGCAACGACGTGCTGGCCAAGGCCGGCCTCGTCGTGCAGGACCATGACGGTGACGCATTCCATCCTGGCCTGTCCCTCGAGGTTCTCGTCTACGAGGACGATCCCTCGTCGAGCACCGAGACCGTCCTGGAGACCGTCCGGCCCTCGGTCTATTTCGGTGACCACCGCATCCAGATGGGCCAAGTGATCGTCAGCCGTCCCGCCAGGCGGGAGCACATCGGGGAGGACACCCATGCGTGACACCGTCGACTTCGGCATCGACCTCGGGACCACCAACAGCGCCATCGCCGTCGTCGAGGGGGGCGACGTCAGCGTGATCAAGAACAACGACGGGTGGGACTTCACGCCGTCCGCGGTCTGGATCCCCAAGCCGGACGTGGTGCACGTCGGGCGTCGGGCGCGCGAACGCACCGAGAGCGACCCGGACAACGCCGCCGCCGAGTTCAAGCTCGAGATGGGACTGGCCGGCGCCGGGCACCGGTTCGCTGCTGCCGGGGTCACCCTGTCGCCTGAGCAGCTGTCGGCCGAGGTCCTCAAGTCGCTGCGTGGCGACGCTGCTCACCAGTTCGGCGCATCACCGGAAGCGGCGGTGATCACCGTGCCGGCGGCGTTCGCGTTGAACCAGACCAACGCGACCAGCGAGGCGGCGAAGCTGGCGGGCCTCGGCGCGGCGAGCCCGCTCGTGCAGGAACCGACCGCGGCCGCGTTCGCCTACGGGTTTCAGGACGAGTCCGACCGGGCGTATTGGCTGGTGTTCGACTTCGGCGGGGGCACATTCGATGCCGCGGTGGTCAGCAAGCGCGAGGGTGAGCTGCAGGTGCTCAACCACGCGGGCGATCCCTACCTGGGTGGGAAGCTGATCGACTGGGCGCTCGTCGAGCGGCTTCTCATTCCCGTGGTGAGCCGCGCTCTCGGGCTCGCCGACTTCAGGCGGGACAACCCGGCCTGGCGCGTGAACTTCGCGAAGTTGAAGATCGCGGCCGAGGACGCGAAGATCCTCCTGTCACGCCGGGAGTCCGCAGATATCACGGTCGAGCTCGCCGACGGCCAGGGTGGCACCGAATTGTTCGAGTACACCCTGCGCCGCGGCGACCTCGAGCGGATCGCCGAGCCCTTCTACTCTCGCGCGATCAATCGCTGCCGCGACGCACTCACCGAGGGCAGCCTCGACCCGGACGACATCGACCGTCTGCTGCTCGTCGGCGGCACCACGCTCGCACCAGGCATCCGGGAGCGGCTAGCGGACCCACAACAGGGTCTGGGCATCGCCGTCGACTTCAGTCAGGACCCGACCACCGCGGTCGCCCGGGGGGCGGCGCTGTTCGCGAGCACGGTCCGGCTCGAGCGGCCCCTGGCCACGCCCAAGCCCGGTGAGTTCACCATCGAGCTTGCCTACGAGCCGAGCGTGACGACGGTCCGGCCCACTGTCGCCGGACGGCTGCACGGCGCTTCTCCCGTCGACTGGTCGGGCTACTCCGTCACCCTGGACAACCCCAGCGGTCGCCCGCCGTTCCACAGCCCGCGCATCGCGTTGAGCGCCGACGGCACGTTCGCCACCGAGGTGAGCGTGGACCAGAAGGACACCTCGAGGTTCACCGTCGAGCTGACCGACGCCGCCGGCACCCGCCAGAAGCTCTCGCCCGACACGCTGTCGATCACGCACGGTGATGTCGAGTTCGGTGGTGCGGTGCTCACCCAGTCACTGGGAATCGGCAAGGCCGACCGCACCTTCGCCACGATGCTGCGTAAGGGCACCGCCCTGCCGGCCAGGACCAGGGAGATCTTCCAGACGACAATCGCCCTGCACCGCTCCGACACCGAGTCGGTGATCCGGATCCCGGTGGTCGAGGGGGAGCGGGCTCGCACAGACCGCAACCGCGAGGTCGCGATGATCGAGATCCGGCCGAGGGATGTCCGGATCGATCTCCCCGCCGGGAGTGACGTCGAGGTCACGATCGAGGTCGACAAGTCCAGGTTGGTCACGGTGGTCGCCGACGTGCCGCTCGTCCAGGCGCAGTTCGAGGCGGAGATCGACCTCTCGAACGTCCGGGCGCCGAGCGCGGACGTGGTGCAGGAGCGGCTGGGTGAGGTCGAGAGCCGGTTGGCCCGGCTTCGCACGTCAGCCGAGACGGTCGGCTCGTCCAGCGCGCGGCAACGTCTCACGAAGCTCGAGGAGGAGGGCGCCGTCGAGAGCGCCCGCGAGGAGGCTCGCAGGGCGCGGGTGGAAGCCGGTGCTGCGCGGGCGAGCGAGGAGAGCCTGCGGAACCTGCAGGCCGAGCTCGACGACGTCGAGGACGCGGTGCAGCTCCCAGGGCTGCTGAGCGAGCTCCGGGAAGCGGTGGACGAGTGCGCCGATCTCGTCGACCGATCCGGCCAGGCCGACGACCGCAGGGAGCTGGCCGATCTCCAGAGCCGGGCCCGCACCGCGATCGAGGACGAGGACCCGGTGGGGGCTCGCAAGCAGCTCGATCGCGCCAGGGGATTTCTCTTCGACCTTCTGCGCCGGGGTCCCGAGTGGGATCTCACCCTGTTCTACATGCTCCGCGACATGCGCCAGGAGCTGCAACCCACGGCCCGGGCCGATGCTTTGATCCAAGAGGGCGAGCAGGCCATCGCAGCGGGCGACCGGCACGCGGTGGCCGGCGTGAACGAGCGGCTCCGTCGCCTCATCCCACCGGACGTGCCGGACCCCGTCGGCGGAGTGAAGCAGAGGTGAGCCGGTGACCACCATCCCTAGTGGCGCGCTCGACGCCGCGCTCGACGTCGAGTTCGCCGTCGCGCGCGCACGCTCCGCTGCGCGCCGTGGGCACCTCGACGAGGCCGCACGGTTGCTGCGGGACCTCGACGCCACCGCCGCGTCGAGCCGGACGGCGCTGGACCTGCTGGCCCGGGTCCATGCTCAGCGCGGCGAGTTCCCGGAAGCGGACGCGTGCTGGGTCCGCGTGCAGGTCATCGACCCGGACGACGCGGACGCGGCAGCCGGCCGGCAGGTGATCGCGGAGATCGAATCGCGGCGGCGCCGCACCCGTCCCGTGCTCCACCCGGGTCGGGTCGGCCTGCTCGCGGCGGCGTTGGCCGGGGTGGTCGTGGTAGGGACGATGATCTGGTCCGGGCCG
>JALYQB010000442.1 GCA_030856045.1 Actinomycetota bacterium | reverse complement strand
GTCCCGGTGCGCCCCGTGGTGCCGGACCGGGTCGTCGCCGACCGTGCGGAGCTCGACCTCGGCGGGCGGCGGGTGGTGCTCCTTCACCCGGGCGCGGGCCACACCGACGCGGACCTCGTCGTCGTCGCCGGGGACGTCCTGTTCGCAGGCGACCTCGTCGAGCAGGGCGCGCCCCCGGCGTTCGACGACGCCGTCCCGCTGCAGTGGCCGGCCACCGTGACGGCCCTGCTTGCGCTGGGCGCCACCACCGTCGTCCCCGGCCACGGCGAGCCGGTGGATACCGCGTTCGTGGAGGCCCAGCGCGACGCGCTCGCCGCCCTGGCTGCCCTGTGCCGGGACTGCGACAGTGCCGCGGAGGTGGTCGCCCGCTCACCGTTCGACGAGGTCACCACCCTCACCGCGCTCGCGCGAGCAACCCGACGGGCCGCCGGTTCCGTCCTCCCCACACGACAACGAGGGAGACTCTGATGCACAGGGCGATCGTGGGACTGCTCGCCGTGGCCGCGATGGTCGCGGCCGGGTGCGGCGCCGGCGACCAGGCTGACGCCACGTCGGACCCGGCCCCCGCAGCAGGGACGCCCGCCGACGTCGTGGCCGCCGCCGAACAGCGCCTGGGTGACAGCTTCGCCGGTGGCTTCGTCGACCGCAGTGGCGGTGTCGTCGTGCTCACCACCGACCGTGCCGCAGCCGAGCAGGTCCGGTCGCTCGGCGCGACCCCGAAGGTCGTCGAGCACAGCAGGGCAGAGCTCGACGACTGGCAGGCCCGGATCGGCGCGGCGCTCGGCCCCGAGCCCTCGTCCGCCGTCACGACCTGGGGCGTCGACGTCGAGCGCAACGCGGTGGTCGTCCACGTCCTCGTAGGGCAGCCGGTGCCGCCGCAGCTGCAGCAGATCGCGGACGACGCAGGCGACGCGGTCCGCATCACCGAGGTGCAGAGCCCGGTCGTGCCGCTGCCCGGGAGCTGAGCCCTACAGCTGCGGACTGCCGATACCCGCCGAACGGGGCGACCGGGTTCCGCCGTTGACGAAGCAGTTCGCCACGCCCAGGTCGAGCCGGTGAACACCCCGGCCGGAACGCCCGCGGCGGCGGCGATCTCGGCGAAGAGGCCCGCGTTCAGCGGGGCGACCTCGCTGGGCTTGAGCACGACGGTGCAGCCCGCGACGAGCGCGGGTGCCACCTTCGCGACGATCTGGTGCAGCGGGTGGTTCCACGGCGTGATCGCGCCGACGACTCCGACCGGCTCGCGGACGACGAGCGAGTTGCCGATCTTCTCGGTCCACGGGAACTCATCCGCGCAAACACGGGCCCGCGAACCCGTCACCCCGGGCTCTCGAGGCCCTCCGCGAGCTCCACGACCGCGCCGATCAGCGCGTCACCGTCGAGCAACGAACGGTCGTTGTGCTCCGCGCCCGGCACGGCCACCACCCGGACCAGGCCGGGCGCGGCGGCGGCCACCGCGCGGCTCTGCTCCGGCGGCACGATCCCGTCCGCCTCCCCCAGCACCACCGTGGTCGGGACCCGGACGCGACGGACGAGGTCGGCCACCGGGAAGCGGTCCCGCAGCAGCATCTCGAGCCCTGGCACCGGGTAGGACGCGCGCGCCGCGGCGGCGAGGTCGGTGAACGGCGAGCGCAGCAGCAGCGCCGCGGGCGGTCGCTCGGTGGCGAGCTCGGTCACCACAGCGGCGCCGAGGCTCTCGCCGACGTAGATCTGGCGCGCCGGCCCGTACTCGGCCAGGGCGCGCTGCGCGGCACGGACGTCCGCCGCCAGGCCGGTTTCGGTCGGCCTGCCAGGGTTGCCGCCGTAGCCGCGGTAGTCGAACAACAGCACCGTGAAGCCCTCGTCGGCCAGGCGGCGAGCCAGTGGTGCGCGACCCTCGCGGTTGCCGCCGTTCCCGTTGGCGACGAGCACGCCGATCCGCCGGTCACCGCTGGCGGGCGGCACCACCCAGGCGCCGAGCGCCAGGCCGTCGACGGTGCGCAGCGTCACGTCCCG
Organism: Actinomycetota bacterium; assembly: GCA_030856045.1. Classification (GTDB taxonomy): domain Bacteria; phylum Actinomycetota; class Actinomycetes; order Mycobacteriales; family Pseudonocardiaceae; genus JALYQB01. Next base: position 16,090 of record JALYQB010000442.1, on the reverse strand, counting down.
CGCACCCGGCAGCACGGTGCCCGCCGGGGGTGGGTCGGACCGGTCGGGGAGGTAGACGAGCCGCCGCTGCAGCCCCCACGCCAGCGCGAGCACCACCACGAGCACCGCCGAGACGACGAGGAGGGCGCGCAGCACCGGGTCAGTCTGCCCCTGCCACGTTCGCCTCACCGGACGAGGTTCGGAGCACCCGTCAGGAGAAGTCTGGGCTCTCCGTGCGGCTCCGCTTCAGCTCGAAGAAGTGCGGGAAGTCGGCGAGCAGCCGGGCGCCGTCGAAGAGCCGTCCTGCCTCCTCACCGCGCGGGATCCTCGAGAACACGGGACCGAAGAACGCGATCCCGTCGACGTGGATGGTGGGCGTGCCGACCTCGAGCCCGACCGGGTCCATGCCCTCGTGGTGGCTCGCGCGCAGCTCGTCGTCGAACGCGGTGTGGTGTGCAGCCGCGGCGAGCTCGGCAGGGAGCCCGACCTCGTCGAGCGCCGCGGCGATGACCTCGTCGAAATCCTTGTCGTCCTCGTTGTGGATCCGGGTGCCGAGCGCGGTGTACAGCGGCTCCAGGACCTTCTCGCCGTGATCGCGCGCCGCGGCGATGCAGACTCGCACCGGTCCCCAGCCGCGGTCCATGAGCGCCCGGTGATCCTCGGACAGGTCGCGGTCCTCGTTGAGCACGGACAGGCTCATCACACGGAAGTGCAGGTCGAGGTCCCGCACCTGCGCCACCTCGAGGATCCACCGCGACGCGATCCACGCCCACGGGCACAGCGGGTCGAAGTACACGTCCACGCGCGGCACGGTCTGCATCGTCACAGCGGTTCTCCCCATCGTCGTCGCCCGGTGTCCTCCTGAGCCAACTCCGTTCGGGCGCCCGTTCTTCCCGCGGTCGCCTCCTCGTGGCGCGTGATTGGATCGAGGCATGACAGCCGACGTAGTCTCCGCCGCGGAGGCGGCATCATGACAGTCCCGAATCTCACCCGCGAGCAGGCCGCGCAGCGCGCCGAGCTGATCGATGTCGACGCCTACGCGGTCGGCCTGGACCTCACCGACGGCGGGGGCAACCCGGGCGAGGGCACCTTCCGCAGCACCACGACCGTCCGGTTCGGCTGCTCCCGCCCCGGCGAGTCCTCGTGGATCGAGCTGGTAGCGGCCGGCGTCCGGTCGGCCACGCTGAACGGCGCGAAGCTCGACGTGTCCGGCTACGACGAGGCCGATGGCATCGCGCTGCCCGACCTCGCGGAGCGCAACGAGCTGGTCGTCGACGCGGACTGCCGGTACATGAACACCGGTGAGGGCCTGCACCGCTTCGTCGACCCGGTCGACGGCAGCGTCTACCTGTACAGCCAGTTCGAGACCGCGGACGCGAAGCGCATGTTCGCGTGCTTCGACCAGCCAGACCTCAAGGCCACGATGAGGATGACGGCCATCACACCCGCGGACTGGCGGGTCGTGTCCAACGCGGTGTGCGAGCGGACCGAGGACGCCGACGGTGGCGCCGTCCGGCATGTGTTCGCCCCGAGCGAGCGCATCAGCACCTACCTCGTGGCGATGATCGCGGGGCCCTACGCGGTGTGGACCGACGAGCACCGCGACGAGTTCGGTCCCATCCCGCTCGGCATCTACTGCCGCGCCTCGCTCGCCGAGCACATGGACGCCGACCGGCTGTTCACCGAGACCAAGCAGGGTTTCTCCTGCTACCACCGCCTGTTCGGTATCCGGTACCCGTTCGGCAAGTACGACCAGCTCTTCGTGCCGGAGTTCAACGCAGGCGCGATGGAGAACGCGGGCGCGGTGACGTTCCTCGAGGACTACGTGTTCCGCAGCCGCGTCACGCGGTTCCTCTACGAGCGGCGCGCCGAGACGGTGCTGCACGAGATGGCACACATGTGGTTCGGCGACCTCGTGACGATGCGGTGGTGGGACGACCTGTGGCTCAACGAGTCCTTCGCCACCTGGGCGGCGGTGTTCTCGCAGGCCGAGGCCACCGAGTACACGAGCGCCTGGACGACCTTCGCCTCGATCGAGAAGTCGTGGGCCTACCGGCAGGACCAGCTGCCCTCCACCCACCCCATCGCGGCTGACATCGTCGACGTGCAGGCCGTCGAGGTGAACTTCGACGGCATCACCTACGCCAAGGGCGCCGCCGTGCTGCGGCAGCTCGTCGCGTACGTCGGGCTGGACGAGTTCCTCGCCGGCCTGCGGGTGTACTTCGACCGGCACGCGTGGGGCAACGCGACCCTCGCCGACCTGCTCACCGCGCTCGAGGAGGCATCCGGGCGTGATCTGTCCGGGTGGAGCGGCGAGTGGCTCGAGACCACCGGCCTGAACACCCTGCGGCCCGAGTACACGGTGGACTCCGGCGGTGCCTTCGCCTCGTTCGCCGTGCTACAGGGCGGTGCCGCACCCGGCGCCGGGGAGCACCGCACACACCGGCTCGCGGTCGGCGTGTACGACGACGTCGACGGCGCGCTCGTGCGGACCCACCGCGTGGAGCTCGACGTCTCCGGCGAGCGCACCGAGGTGCCGTCGCTGGTGGGCGTTGCGGCGGGCCGGCTGGTGCTGGTCAACGACGACGACCTCACGTACTGCCTGCTGCGGCTGGACCCGGCGTCGCTGGAGACGCTCGTCAGCCGGATCGGCGACATCACCGAGTCCCTGCCGCGGACGCTGTGCTGGTCGGCGGCGTGGGAGATGACCCGCGACGCCGAGCTCCGCGCCCGCGACCTCGTGGCCCTGGTGCTGAGCGGGCTCCCCACCGAGGTGGAAGTGGGTGTGGTGCAGCGGCTGCTGATGCAGGCGCGGGCGGCGTTGTCGGCGTACGCGGAGCCGGCGTGGGCGGCCGAGGAGGGCTGGCCGCGGTGGTTGTCGGCGATCGGATCACTCGCCCGTTCCGCTGCGGCCGGGTCGGACCACCAGCTCGCACTGGTCAACGCGCTCACCGCGGCAGTGCTGGACAAGCCGGCACTGGACGCGCTGGGAGGCTGGCTCGCGGGCGACGGCGTACCCGAGGGCCTCAGCGTGGACACCGACCTGCGGTGGCGGATGCTGCACGCGCTGGTCGCGCACGGCGCGGCGGGCGAGCCGGAGATCGATGCGGAGCTCGAGCGCGACGCCACCGCAGCAGGCACCCGGCAGGCCGAGCGGGCGCGCGCGCTGATCCCCACGCCGGAGGCCAAGGAGCGCGCCTGGGAGCGCGCGATGCGCGACGACGAGCTGCCGAACGCGGTCAGTGAGGCGATCATCGGCGGTTTCGCTCACCCCGCGCAGCGCGAGCTGCTCATGCCGTACGTGGACCGCTACTTCGCCGAGATCGCCGAGGTGTGGGCCCGGCGCACGTCCGAGCGGGCACAGTCGTGCGTCGTCGGCCTGTACCCGACGTTGGCGGTCGACCAGCCGTCCGTCGATGCCGCGACCGCCTGGCTGGACGCCGCCGCGGACCAGCCCCCCGCCCTGCGACGGCTGGTGTCCGAGTGCCGGGCCGGTGTCCTGCGCGCCCTCGCCGCCAGGAAGCGGGATGCCGCTACGCGCCCGTGAGTGGATAGCGGCGTCACAGCAACGATCGCCGCTCACCAGCGCCGCAGGCGCATCAGCGCGTCGGACCAGCCTCGTCGGCCAGCAGGCGCAGCCCCACGGTGAGGCCGCCTGTGAGGTCGCCGTCCTTGAACGACGCCACCATGCTCTTCACGGCGAGCTCGCAGCCGCGGTCGGCGATCCGGCGAGACGACTCGCTGCCGGTGACCACTTCGACCACCCGCTGGCCGGGCGAGACCGCGACCAGCACGGCGCCCGGTGCGCGGGAGCCTATCGCGGCGTGCAGCTCCTCCGCGCGGACTCGGATGTCCTCACCGAGGTCGCCGAGGTAGATGCTGAAATGCAGCCCCGTCGTGCGGCAGGCGAGGGTCAGCGCTTCATCCAGCGACGCCAGCTGCGACGTGCGGAACGGCAGCGTCCGCCGCCCTGGCGTGTACATCCGCGCCACGGACACGCGGCCCGCAGGGAGCTCGACGGCGCCCGCACCGAGGTCCTCCTCGTGCCGCGGCGCAAGCGCACCGTCACCATGTGCCACGAGCGCCTCCCCTGGCCGTGCGGCCGGCCCGATCGAGGCCGGCAGGCTCGTGCGACTGCCCGACCGCGGCCGGGTCGGCCGTCCACCACAGCGGCGGGTGGTCCCACTCCTGGCCGGGACGGTAGCGCGGTGCGGGCCTGAACTTCGGCCACAGCGTCGGCAACGCCAGCGCGCTCAGGATCGCGATCGGGCTGAGCACGAGGATCAGCAGGCTTTGCACGCGGGTCACGGTAGCTGATCAGCGCTGGTGGGACCCCGCGAGGTCCGCCTCAGGCGACCTGCTCGCCAAGGTAGGGCAGCCACTGCGGATCGGCCTCCGGAACGGCCGCGAGCAGCCGCCAGTGCCGCCCGGCCGGGATCCTCGGCACCACCCGCAGGCCCCAGCCGAGCTCGCACAGCAGCCGGTCGGCCTTGCGGTGGTTGCACCGGGCGCAGCACGCCACGCAGTTCTCCCAGCAGTGCCCCCCGCCGCGGCTGCGGGGCACCACGTGGTCGATCGTCTCCGCCCGCCCGCCGCAGTAGGCGCACCGGTAGTGGTCGCGGTGCATGAGGGCCGCGCGGGTCATGGGCACCCGTGCGCGGTAGGGCACCCGCACGTAGGTGCGGAGCCGGATCACGGACGGCACCACGACGCTCCGCTCCGCCGAGTGCAGCACCAGCCCGGCGGAGTCACCGTGCACGACATCGGCCTTCCCGCACACCACCAGCACGATGGCGCGACGCAGCGGCAGCGCGGTGAGGGCCTCGAACGTCGCGTTGAGCAGCAGGACGCGCCTGCGTCCCCACAGCAGCGCGGGGGGTGGAGCGTCCTCGATCAGGACCCGGTCGACGACCAATGTCGGGGAGGCGGGACGCGCCACGGCGCGCCGGACCGCCCGGACTGGGGCGCCCTCCGGGCTGGGTTGTCGGTAGGGCACACGACCACCTCCGCCATGCTGGGGTCAGTCCATCATGAAAGCGGCCGGTTTCGCACCTGCGCTCGCGTCGTGTCGTCGAACCGGCCGAACTCCCGCGCGCTCCCCTATGGTCTCGGCGTGACCGACTACCCCGACGCACCGCGGCTCGACCTCGTCGAGCACCTGCACGGCCATGTCGTGCCCGACCCGTACCGGTGGCTGGAGGACCCCACCGACCCCCGCACCGAGCAGTGGTCCGCCGCCCAGGACGTCCTGACGCGCGAGCAGCTCGACGCGCTGCCCGGCCGCGACGAGCTGGCCGCCGAGCTCACCCGCCTGCTGGCGTCGGGATCGGTGTCGGTGCCGGTATGGCGGGCAGGCCGCGCATTCGTCACGCGCCGCGAGCCGGGCGGGGAACACGCCGTGCTGCACGTGCGCGAGCCGGACGGCACCGAGCGGGCGCTCGTGGACGTGATGGCGCTCGACCCGTCGGGACTGACCACCCTGGACCGGTGGGTGCCGAGCACCGAGGGCGACCGGCTCGCCTACCAGCTCTCCGCAGGTGGCGACGAGGAGTCACTGTTGCACGTGCTGGACGTCGCCACGGGCGAGATCCTGGACGGGCCCGTCGACCGCTGCCGGTACTCGCCCATCGCGTGGTTGCCGGGTGGGGAGGAGCTGTTCTACGTGCGGCGGCTCGCACCCGGAGACGTCCCCGCCGGTGAGGAGCAGTTCCACCGCCGGGTGTGGCGCCACCGTGTCGGCGCGGACCCGGCCACCGACGTCCTGGTGCACGGTGACGGGCTGGACCCGACGAACTACTACGGCGTCCGCGCCTCCACGGACGGCCGCTGGCTGGTGGTGAACGCCTCCGCGGGAACCGCCCCGCGCGACTCGGTGTGGCTCGCGGACCTGCATGGCAGCGAGGAGCTGGTCGAGGTCCTCACCGAGGCCGACGCCGCCCGCTGCGCCGCGTGGGTGGCCCGCGACGGGCGGCTCTTCCTGCTCACCACCCTCGGCGCGCCGCGCTGGCGGCTCTGCGCCGCGGACCCCGAGCGACCGCGCCCGGAGCACTGGACCGAACTGGTCGGTGAGGATCCCGAGTCGGTGCTCGACGGTGTCCGCTGGCTCGTCGACCCGGCCGGCGATCCGCTGCTGGTCGCGTCACGGACCCGGCACGCGCTCGCCGAGCTGCACCTGCATGCCGCCGAGGACGGCGCGTACCGCGGCACGGTCCCGGTGCCGGGCGCCGGGTCGCTGACCGGGCTGTCCACCGTGGACGAGCTGACCCGCAGTGGCGAGGGCCGGCTCTGGATCGGCTGGACCGACTTCGCCACCGCGCCGTGCGTCCACGCCTGGTCGAGGGGAGGCGACACCGAGCTGGTCGAGGCCGCTCCCGGCGCGTCGGAGGTGCCGCCGGTGCGGTCCCGGCAGATCACCTACCGCTCCGCCGACGGCACGGTGGTTCGCATGTTCGTCGTCTCGCCGGCGACGAGCGGGTCGGTGTCCGGACCGGACCGCCCGCGCTCCGCGCTGCTCACCGGCTACGGCGGTTTCGCGGTCTTCCGCAAGCCCGCGTTCACGCCGTCCACCCTGGCGTGGGTGGCGGCAGGCGGGGTGTGGGCGCTCGCGTCGCTGCGCGGCGGCGGCGAGGAGGGCGAGCAGTGGCACCGCGCGGGGATGCGCGAGTCGAAACCATGCGTCTTCGACGACTTTCACGCTGCCGCCGAGGCGCTCTGCCGCGAGGGCTGGACCGCCCCCGACCGGCTCGCGATCAGCGGCGGGTCCAACGGCGGGCTGCTGGTCGGCGCGGCACTGACCCAGCGTCCCGAGCTGTTCCGTGCGGTCGTCTGCTCCGCGCCGCTGCTCGACATGGTGCGGTACGAGCGGTTCTCCCTCGGGCGCACCTGGAACGACGAGTACGGGACCGCGGACGATCCGCAGGAGCTCGGGTGGCTGCTGTCGTACTCGCCGTACCATGCGGTGCGGCCTGCCACCGCGTACCCGGCAGTGCTGTTCACGGTGTTCGACTCGGACACCCGTGTCGACCCCCTACACGCCCGGAAGATGTGCGCCGCGCTGCAACATGCGACGAGCGCCGAAGCCCCGGTACTGATCCGCCGGGAGGTGGACGCGGGGCACGCGGCGCGGTCGGTGTCGCGGACGGTGGCGGTGGCCGTCGACCAGTACGCCTTCCTCGCCCACCACACGGGACTGGATTTCACCGCCCTGGGACGACCGTGATCCCACCGCTGCCCGCGCAGCCGGACTGCGCGGCCGACGACGGCTCGTGGTGCGACCGCGTCTACCGGTGGACCGGCGTCGACTGGCTCGCCCGCTACGCCGACACCGTGATCGGCACGGGACTGTCGATCCTGCTGATCCTGCTGATCGCGGTGCTGCTGCGCGCCGTCATCAGTCGCTCGATCACCCGGCTGAGCACCGGTGCGGCCGAGGGCCGGGTCCCGGTGCTGAGCGAGCGCCGCGACCTGCGGGCCCGCACGATCGGCTCGGTGCTGCGCTCCGGCGCGTCGCTCCTGATCTTCGGGGTCGCATTCACGCTGGTGCTCGGCGAGCTCGGCATCAACCTCGCACCGATCATCGCATCGGCCGGGATCGTCGGCGTCGCTGTGGGGTTCGGCGCGCAGAACCTGGTGCGGGACTTCCTGTCCGGCATGTTCATGATGGTCGAGGACCAGTACGGGGTCGGCGACGTCGTGGACCTCGGCGAGGCGTCCGGCGAGGTCGAGGCGGTCGGCCTGCGCGTGACGACGCTGCGAGACGTCCACGGCACGGTCTGGTACGTGCGCAACGGCGAGGTGCTGCGCGTCGGGAACATGAGCCAGGAGCACGCCGTGGCCGTGGTGGACATCCCGGTCGCGCACACCGCGGACATCCCGGAGGCTTCCGAGCTCGCGGCCCGCACCGCCGCGGCGCTGACGGCGGAGGGCACCCCGCTGGCGCAGGACGTGATCGCGGAGCCGCAGCTGCTCGGCGTCGAGTCCATCGCCACGGAGGCGGTGACGCTGCGGGTGACGGTGAAGACGCGGGCCGGGCGGCAGTTCGCGGTCCAGCGGGCCCTGCGCGCGGGAATCATCGAGGCGTTCGACGACGCCGGCGTACCCCCGCCCGCCCCCCTCGGTCGCCCTCTCCCGCCACCCTGACCCGCGGCGGGCAGTATGGGGGCGTGGCTGCACCGGAGAACTTCTACGAGGCCGTGGGTGGTGAGGAGACCTTCCGCCGGTTGGTGGGGCGTTTCTACCAGCTGGTGCGCGAGGACCCGATCCTTCGGCCGCTCTACCCCGAGGAGGACCTCGGCCCCGCGGAGGAGCGCCTGCGGATGTTCCTCATGCAGTACTGGGGCGGCCCGCGCACGTACTCGGCGCAGCGCGGTCACCCGCGGCTGCGCATGCGGCACTCGCCGTTCGCCATCGGGCTCAAGGAGCGCGATGCCTGGCTGGCCTGCATGCGGATCGCCGTGGACGAGGCCGACCTCGGCGAGGCTTACCGCGCGGTGCTGTGGAACTATCTCGAGATGGCCGCGCACAGCATGGTGAACGTCCGAACCTGAGTCCGGCGGATGGCAGGATGAGCACTCGTGCGAAGGGGACAGCGCCGCGTGGACACATCTGCGGCCGAGCTGACGTGGTGGCGCGACGCGGTCGTCTACCAAGTCTACGTCCGCTCGTTCGCCGACTCCGACGGCGACGGGGTCGGTGACCTCGACGGTATCTGCCAGCGACTCGGCTACCTCGAGCTGCTCGGCGTCGACGCGCTGTGGCTCACCCCGTTCTACCGCTCGCCGATGGCGGACCACGGCTACGACGTGGCCGACCCGCGTGACGTCGACCCCCTGTTCGGGGACCTCGCCGCGTTCGACCGGCTGGTCGCCGACGCGCACGCACGAGAGCTGCGGGTGATCGTCGACCTGGTCCCCAACCACACCTCCGACGCCCACGAGTGGTTCGCCGCCGCGCTGCGCGCCCGCCCCGGCAGCCCCGAGCGCGACCGCTACGTGTTCCGCGACGGTTCCGGTGAGCTCCCCCCGAACAACTGGACCAGCATCTTCGGCGGCCCCGCCTGGACCCGAGTCCGGGACGGGCAGTGGTACCTGCACCTCTTCGCCGCCGAGCAGCCCGACCTGAACTGGGACAACGGCGAGGTCAGGGCCGACCTCGAGCGCACACTGCGGTTCTGGCTGGACCGCGGCGTCGACGGCTTCCGGATCGACGTCGCGCACGGGATGGCGAAGCCGCCCGGTCTGCCCGACATGAGCCGACCGATCGGACCGCAGCACGGCCTGCTGCCTGACGACGTCGACGACCCGCGGTTCGACGCCGAGGGCGTGCACGACATCCATCGCATGATCCGCAAGGTGCTCGACGGCTACCCGGGCGCCGTGGCGGTCGGCGAGATCTGGGTCACCAGCGACACCGCGTTCGCGCGGTACCTGCGCCCCGACGAGCTGCACCAGGGATTCAACTTCCGGCTGCTCGACGCCGAGTTCGACGCCGACGCCGTGCGTGAGGCGATCGAGCACTCGATGGCCGCCGTCGCCGACGTGGGCGCGTCCCCGACATGGACGCTGTCCAACCACGACGTCGAGCGACCCGTCTCGCGCTACGGCGGCGGTGCCCGCGGCGCCCGCCGGGCTCGGGCGATGGCACTGGTGGAGCTGGCACTGCCGGGTTCGGTGTATCTCTACAACGGCGAGGAACTCGGGCTCCCCAATGTCGACCTGCCGGACTGGGCACTGCAGGACCCGGTATGGGAACGCTCCGGTCGCTCGGAGCGCGGCCGGGACGGCTGCCGCGTGCCGATCCCGTGGGAGGGCGACGCCCCACCGTACGGTTTCAGCGCCGAGGCGCACACGTGGCTGCCGATGCCCGAGGACTGGACCGGGCTGACCGTCGAGACACAGCTCGAGGACCCGTCGTCGGTGCTCTCGCTGTTCCGCCGCGCGCTGGAGCTGCGCCGGGAGCACGGGCTCGTCGGCGGGGAGCCGGAGTGGTATGGCACCCCGCCCGGGTGCCTCGCCTTCCGTCGCGCCGGCGAGGGGCTGGTCTGCGCGCTGAACGCTTCGGGGAAGCGGGTACCCACCCCGCCGGGCGAGCTGCTGCTGGCGAGCGGACTGCTCGAGGACGACGGCCGGCTGATGCCGCCGGACACCGCGGTGTGGCTGCTCGCCGACCCCGACGACGACTAGAGTCAGACGAGCAGCGGCAGCAGCGAGTGGCGGCGCCGGACGATGGCGCCGTACCGCGCGTCGAGCCGCAGCCACGCGTCCGTCGCCGACACCCGTACCGCCTCCCCCGCCTCATGAGCGCCGACGAACCCCATCCCGGACAACGCGAACAGGCACCGCAGGGGGACCGGCACCTCGAAACCCGCGCCGCTGACCGTGATCACCTTCTGGTCCAGCAGGCTCGCCGGTGGCGTGCCGTGCGGCCCGACGTGGTCCCGTGCGACCGCGGCGCCGCGGTCCACGAGGTCCACGAGGACGTCCGCGGGTACCTCGTCCACCGTGTGCCAGCACGGCTCTGGGGGCAGCGCGGACCGCCACCGCAGGTCCTGCGGCGACCCCGGGTCGACGACCTCGCCGCCCACGATCGCCAGCGCGGCGAGCAGGTCCGAGCCGCCGACGGTCAGGTCACCGGGCTCGACGGAGCCGGGCACCGACCGGGTGGCCAGTGCGTCGAACGGCGTCTCCACCCAGGCATGAACCCGGTCGTCACGGGCCCGGAGACGCACGACGCACGACGGGTCCAGCCGGATGGCGCGGGCGACGAAGGCGCCGAGGTCGTCCCGCTCGGCGGCGTCGGGAATGCGCAGTTCACGCGTCACGGTAGGCATTCAGGAACGCGAGCTCGTCGGCGGTGAGCCGGCGCGGCCGGCCGGCGTCCAGGTCGTAGGACACGAGCTGGGTCCGCGCGGTGGCGGCGACCTCGCCGGTCTGCCCGTCCTTCACCTCGTAGTCGAGGTCGAACGACGCGGCGCGGACGTCGGTCACCCACACCCGCAGCGGCACCGGCGTGCCGGAGTACACCAGCGGGCGGCGGTAGTGCACGGTCAGCCGGGCCACCACCACCCCCCGGGACAGGTCGTTGGCGGTTCGCTGGACACCCCCGACGAAGAGGAGCTCGGTGCGCGCCTCCTCGATGAGGGTGATGGTGCGGGCGTTGTTGACGTGGCCGAAGACGTCCATGTCCGACCAGCGCACTGCGACCTCGGTGCTGAACGCGGGCAAACGTCGCCTCCTACCTCACCATGGACCGGATGCGGCGGGTCGCCACGGACAACGTGGGCAGGTCCAGGTCGGCCGACTCCCCGATCTCGGCGAGCGTCGCCCGGGCCCTCGCCAGCCGCGACGCGTTGCCCTGCTCCCACCGAGCGATCTGCTCGTCCACCGGGAGTTCGGGCTCCCCGGCGCGCAGCACGTCGAGCGTGATATCCCGCAGCGACCCGTAGAGATCGTCGCGCAGGGCGAGCCTGGCGAGCGAGTGCCACCGGTCCCCACGCTCGAGACCGCTCACCGAGCCCAGCATCCGGTCGATGTCCAGGTGCGCCGCGAGCGCGAAATACAGCTCCGCCACCGCTGCGGCGTCCCGCTCGTCGCCCGCGAGGGTACCCGAAGCATCGCGTTCCCCCAGCTCCGCGACCTCCGCGACGTCGAGCAGGCTGAACGTCGACAGCGCCGACGCCACGCGCAACGCGAGCTCGTCGGGTACCCCGGCCGTGGTCAGCTGCTGACGGCGCGCCGTCACGGCGTCGGCCTCGGCCCCGCGCAGCCACCCCGGTACCCGCGGCGCCAGCGCCCGGACGACGGGGCTGAACCGGGGGATCTCCGCGCCGACGGCCAGCGGCTGCGGCCGGTTCACGAGCAGCCACCGGCTCGCGCGGTCGAGCTGGCGGCGCAGCTCCAGCATCATCGCGTCGGTCACCGAAACCGGGACCGCCGCGCCGAGATCCCGGATCGCCTGCCAGTCGGACCGCAGGTCGAAGACGGCCGTGGCCACCGCGAACGCCCGCACCGCGTCGGTGGCGCTGGCCGACATCTCCTCGGCGAGCCGGTACGCATAGCTCAACCCGCCACGATCCACGACCTCGTTCACGAGCACGGTCGTCGTGATCTCGCGCCGCAGCGGATGGCTGCGCAGCGCGCCCGCGAAGCGGTCGACGAGCGGCGCCGGGAAGTAGCCGGGCAGCCGCGCGACGAACACCTCCGCCTCCGGCAGGTCGCTCGTGAGGATATCCTGCTTCAGCCGCAGCTTCACGTGCGCGAGCAGCGTCGACAGCTCCGGGGACGTGAGCCCCTCCCCAGCCGACGCCAGCACCCCGAGCTGCGCCGGCGTGGGCAGTGCCTCGAGGCGGCGGTCCAGCTCGCCGACGTCCTCCAGATGCTCGACGAGGCGCCCGTGCACGCCCAGCATCGCCGGAGCATGCGCCCGGCTCACGCCCAGCAGGGTGTTCTGCTCCACGTTGTCGTCGAGTACCAGCGCCGCCACCTCGTCGGTCATCGCGGCCAGCAGCGGAGTGCGCTCGGCGGCGGGCAGTTCCCCGCGCGCCACGAGCCGGTCGAGCAGGATCTTGATGTTGACCTCGTGGTCGGAGCAGTCGACCCCGGCGGAGTTGTCGATCGCGTCGGTGTTGACCTTGCCGCCGGCGCGGGCGTACTCGATGCGGCCGCGCTGGGTGAGTCCGAGGTTGCCGCCCTCCCCGATCACCCGCACGCGCAGGTCGGCGCCGTCGACCCGCACCGCGTCGCCTGCCTTGTCGCCGACCTCGGCGTTCGTCTCGGCGGCGGCCTTGACGTAGGTGCCGATCCCGCCGTTCCACAACAGGTCCGCGGGCGCCAGCAGAATGGCGCGGATCAGCTCGGGAGGAGACAGCGCCACCACGTCCGCGGCGATGCCCAGCGCCTCACGCACCTCGGGTGCCACCGGGATCCGCTTGACGGTGCGCGGCCATACCCCGCCGCCGTCGCTGATCAGCGACCGGTCGTAGTCGTCCCACGACGAGCGGGGCAGCTCGAAAAGGCGCCGCCGCTCGGCGTAGGAGCGTGCCGCGTCCGGCGCCGGGTCGAGGAACAGGTGGCGGTGGTCGAAGGCCGCGAGCAGCCGGATGTGCTCCGACGCCAGCATGCCGTTGCCGAAGACGTCGCCGGACATGTCCCCGACGCCGACGACCGTGAAGTCCTGCGACTGCGTGTCGACGCCCAGCTCGCGGAAGTGCCGCTTGACGCTCTCCCACGCGCCCCGCGCCGTGATGCCCATCGCCTTGTGGTCATAGCCGGTCGAGCCACCCGAGGCGAACGCGTCGCCCAGCCAGAAGCCGTACGAGGCGGCCACCTCGTTCGCGAGGTCGGAGAACGTCGCGGTGCCCTTGTCCGCGGCCACCACCAGGTAGCTGTCGTCGCCGTCGCGCCGCACGACACCCGGCGCGGGCACGGTCTCACCGCCCGCGCGGTTGTCGGTGAGGTCGAGGAGCCCCGACACGAACATCCGGTAGCAGGCGACGCCCTCGGCATGGGTCGCCTCGCGGTCGGTTCCGGGGTCCCCGGTGGGCGCGGGAGAGCGCTTGACGACGAATCCACCCTTGGCGCCGACGGGCACGATGACCGCGTTCTTCACGCCCTGCGCCTTGACGAGCCCGAGGATCTCGGTGCGGAAGTCGTCGCGCCGGTCCGACCAGCGCAGCCCTCCGCGCGCGACGGCGCCGAAGCGCAGGTGCACGCCTTCCACCCGCGGCGAGCAGACGAAGATCTCGAACGCGGGCCGCGGTTCGGGCAGCTCAGGCACCTCCCGGGGAGCCAGCTTCAGCGCCAGGTACGGCCGTGGTGTCCCGTTGCCGTCGCGGACGTAGTGGTTCGTGCGCAGCGTCGCCCGCACGAGCGTGAGCAGGCCGCGCAGGATTCGGTCGGCGTCGAGCCCGCTGACCTCGTCCACGGCCGCCTCGAGGTCGGTGGCGATCCGGTCGTGCTCGGCGTCACGATTCCCCTCGTCCAGCGCCGGGTCGAACCGGACCTCGAACAACCGCACCAGCGCCGCCGCGATCCCGCGGTGGGCCAGCACGACCTCCTCGACGTACTCGGGGCTGTACGGGCTGCCCGCCTGCCGCAGATAGCGGGCGTAGGCGCGCAACACCGCCGCCTGGCGCCAGTCGAGCGCGGCGCGCAACACGAGCGCATTGAACCGGTCCACCTCCGCAGCGCCCCGCCACGCGGCCACGAACGCGTCCTGGAATCGCGCCTGCACGTCGGCGGGGTCCTGGTCGGCGAGCAGCTCGACCAGGCCCGGCTCCAGCCGCAGCCCGAAGTCGTAGATCCAGCAGTGCACTCCGTCGCCGCGGACGATCTCGTACGGTCGCTCGTCGACGACCTCGACGTCCATCCGCTGCACCACGGGCAGCAGCTGCGACAGGCTGACGCCCCGCCCCGCGAGGTAGAGCTTGAAGCGTCGCTTTCCCGGCTCGGCACCGCTCGGGGTGTAGAAGCTGAGGTCCAGCCCGTCGGTGCCCGCGAGCGCGTCGAGCCGGCACAGGTCAGTCAGTGCCGTCACCGCGCCGAAGTCCTCCTTGTACGCGTCCGGCAGGACGTCGAGGTAGCGGCCCACGAGCTCGGCGGCACCCGGGTCGCCCTCGGCGTTGGCGTGCGCGAGGAGCTTGTCGTCCCAGGTGCGGACGGCTTCGGTGAGCTCGTCGGTGAGGGCCGCGACATCGGGCTGGGCCGGGCCGCCTGCCGGCTCGGTGTGGACGGTGAAGTGCACCCGGGCGAGCTGCGACTCCCCCACCCGCGCGCTGTAGTCGATGCCCGTGCCACGCAGCTCGCGCACCAGCACGCCCTGCATCGCCAACCGTGACGTCGTCGTGTACCGGTCGAGGGGCAGGTACACCAGGCAGGAGACGAACCGGCCGAACGGATCGGGACGGCAGAAAAGCCGCAGGGCGCGGCGCTCGGCCAGCGCGAGTACACCGGTGACGGTGGTGTAGAGCGAATCGGAGTCGGTGGAGAACAGCTCGGCGCGCGGGTAGGTCTGGATCACCTCGAGCATCCGCTGGCCCGAATAGGACTCCAGCGGGACGCCCGCGCGGCGGATCACCTCCAGCACCCGCGCGCTGATCACGGGGATGTCGAGGACGTCCTCGTGCAGCGCGGTCGTGGTGAGGACGCCGATGAAGCGGTGCTCGCCGCTGACCTCACCGCGCTCGTCGAACGTCGCGATGCCGATGTAGTAGGGGTAGACGCGCCGGTACACGGTGGACGGCACGCTCGCCTGGGTGAGCACGAGCAGTTCGGGGCTCAGCGTGTGGGTGGCGTCGGGGCCTGCCGTGAAGCTCCGCGCAGCGAGGCTGTCGCGGCGCAGCACCCCGAGGCCGGACGCGAGCGCGGCACGCAGCGCGGGCGCCCCCTCCTCGTCGTCGCGGACCAGCTCGTAGCGGCGGTACCCGAGGAACGTGAAGTGACCCGCTGCGAGCCAGCGGAGCAGGGCGGCGCCGTCGTGGACCTCACGCTCGGGCAGCGGCACGGCGGCCGTGTCGAGCTCGGTGGCCAGCGCCAGCGCCGTGTCGACCATGCGGTGGCCGTCCTCGACGACCTCACGGACGTCGGTGAGAACGGTGTGCAGCCGCCGCGCGATCTCCGACGCGCGGTCGTCGGCGACGCGGTCGATCTCCAGGTGCATCCACGACTCGGCGATCGCGTCGTCGGCTGCCTGCTCCTGCGCGGCGTCGGGCAGGACCTCCTGCAGCGCCCCGGCGATGTCGCGGCGCACGACGAGGATGGGATGCACGAAGCGTTGCACCGGCGCGCCGATGCGTGCGAGCTCGGCGACGACCGAGTCCACGAGGTAGGGCATGTCATCGGTGACGAGCTGCACGGCAGTGAGCGCACGGCCCGCCGTGGCTTCGGTGGGGTCGCCGAGCCGTACGGCGGCGCGACCGGGGACGCGGTGCTCGGCGAGGTCGCGGTGCGCGCGCACCAGGGCGACGAGCTCCTCCGGAGTGTGGTCGACGAGCTCCTCGGCGGGGACGTGGCGGTAGTAGGTGCTGATCAGCGGGCCCAGTCCGGGTGCCGCCGCCTCGGCTGCGGCGAGGAGCTCAGCGGCCGCGTCATCGGTCCCGCCCTGCCGGGCCGGGCCC
>JALYQB010000434.1 GCA_030856045.1 Actinomycetota bacterium | reverse complement strand
CCGCTGGTCGGCTTCGTCGGCAAGGAGGCCGCCTTCGAGGCGTTCCTCGCCGACGGTCGCTGGCCGGTGGCGGTGGGGCTCCTCGCGGGGTCGGTCCTCACGGCCGCGTACAGCGCCCGGTTCCTGTGGGGCGCGTTCGCCACCAAGCCCGGCGTCGCCGTGGCTGCGGCGCCGCGCCCGGCGGCCGGCCTGACCGTGCCGGTGTGGTTGCCGGCGCTGAGCGGCCTGGCGCTGGGCGTCGTGTACCCCGTCACCGACACGCTGGCGCAGGGGTACGCGGGCCCCGGGGAGTACCACCTCGAGCTGTGGCACGGGCTCGGGCTGCCGCTGCTGTTCTCGGTGCTCGCCCTCGGCCTCGGTCTCGCCCTTCACCGAGCCCGCGACACCGTGACGGCGGTGCACCACCGGCTGCGGACCCCGCTGAGCGCCCAGCGCGGGTACGAGATGACGGTCGCGGGCGTGGAGCGCGTGGCGGTGTGGGTCACCGGGCACCTGCAGGTCGGGTCGCTGCCCACCTACCTCGCCGTCATCCTCGCCACCGTGCTGCTGGTGCCCGGTACCGCGCTGGTCCTGGGCACGACGTTCCCCGAGGACCAGGCGCTCTACGGCGCCCCGATGCAGGTGCCGCTGGGCGTCGTCGTGGTGCTCGCCGCGCTCGCCCTGCTGCGGGCCCGGCGCCGGTTCACCGCGGTGCTGCTCGTCGGGGTGATCGGCTACGGCATCGGCGGGCTGTTCGTGGTGGACGGCGCACCGGACCTCGCACTCGCGCAGTTCCTCGTCGAGACGCTCAGCGTCGTGGTGTTCGTCCTGGTGCTGCGCCGGCTGCCCGCGCACTTCACGCAACTCGAGTCACGCCGCGCGGCGCAGCTACCCAAGGCACTGCTCGCGCTCGCAGGCGGCGTGCTGGTGGCGGCGAGCGCGGTCGTCGTGAGCGGTGCCCGCCAGGCACCGCCCTCGGCCAGCGCGGAGATGGTGCGCCGCGCCCCCGAGGAGGCAGGCGCCACGAACGTCGTCAACGCGATCCTCGTCGACTTCCGGGCACTGGACACCGTCGGGGAGATCACCGTGCTGCTGATCGCCGCCGCGGGCACGGCCACCCTCGTGCTCGCGACCCGGTACGACCGGCGCCACGGCGGGCGCGTGGTGAGCGATTCGGGCCACCCCGAGCACGACCGGGAGGTGCTCGGGTGAGTGCTCCGGAGAGGGTGCCGTTCGAGCAGTGGGACGAGCCGCGCGAACCGTGGCTGCTGCCCGGCAGCTGCCCGGACCACCGCGAGCGGACGCTGCTGCTCGAGATGACCACCCGCGTCGTGTTCCCCACGGTGCTGGTCTTCTCGCTGTACCTGCTGCTCGTGGGCCACTACGCCCCCGGCGGCGGGTTCGCCGGCGGGCTCGTCGCGGGGCTCGCCTTCGTGCTCCGCTACATCGCGGGCGGCCGGGCCGACGTCGGCGCCGCGGTACGGCTGCGGCCGCCGGTGCTCGTCGGGCTGGGACTGACGGTCGCCGTGCTCACCGCGCTGGCTCCGGCGCTCGCGGGGGAGCCGGTGCTGTCCAGCGCGAAGTGGACCCTCGCCCTGCCGGTGCTCGGCGAGCTGGAGCTGGTCACCAGCCTGTTCCTCGACGTCGGCGTGTACCTGCTCCTCGTGGGTGTCGTGCTGGATCTGCTGCGCTCGCTCGGCGCGGGGATCGAGCGGGACGCGCGCGCCGCCGGGGAGGGCCCGTGATCACCGTCAACCTCACCATGGCGCTCGTCGTCGGCGTGCTCTACGCGGTCGGCTTCTTCCTGCTGCTGCAGCGCTCGCTCATGCGGGTGCTGTTCGGCATCGTCGTCCTCGGGCACGGCGCCAACCTGCTGCTGCAGCTCGCGGGCGGGCCGCCGGGCCGGGCGCCGGTGGTGGGGCTCGCGGCCGTCGCCGAGTTCACCGATCCGCTGCCCCAGGCGCTGGCGCTCACCGCGATCGTCATCACGTTCGCGCTGACCACCTTCCTGCTGGCGCTGGTCTACCGCTCCTGGGTGCTGCTGGGCCACGACGAGGTGCAGGACGACGTGGAGGACCGCCGCGTCGCCCGCCGGAGCCGTCCCGCGGGAGCCCTGGAGGACGACGACCGCGACGACGTGGGGGCGCCGTGAGCACGCTGGTGACGCTGCCCGTGCTGCTGCCCATGCTCGGCGCGGGGCTGACCGTGATGGGCAGCCGCTCCGCCATGGCGCAGCGCGCGATCGGCATCGTCGTGCTCGTCACGGTCGCCGTCCTCGCCGCCGTCCTGCTCGCCGTCGCCGACGCAGGCGGACCCATCGTCGTCGAGCTGGGTGGCTGGGCGCCGCCGGTGGGGATCGCGCTGGTCGCCGACCGGCTCGCCGCGCTGCTGCTGCTCGTCTCGACGCTGGTGACCCTCGCGGTGCTCGTGTACTCGATCGACCAGCGCATCGCGGACTACGGCCGGGAGACGCCGAGCACGACGTTCCATCCGATGTACCTGCTGCTGTGCGCCGGCGTCTCGCTCGCCTACCTCACCGGCGACCTGTTCACCCTGTTCGTCGCGTTCGAGATCATGCTGGCGTCGTCCTACGTGCTCATCACCCGGCGCACCAACGCGAGCCGCATCCGGTCCGGGATGACCTACGTGACCGTCAGCCTCACGTCGTCGCTGCTGTTCCTCACGATGGTGGGGCTGGTCTACGCCGCCACCGGGACGGTGAACCTCGCCGACCTGGCGGGCCGGGTGGGCGAGCTCCCCGCGGGGCTGCGCACCGTGCTCGGCCTGCTCGTCGTGGTGGTGTTCGGCATCAAGGCGGCGATCGTCCCGCTGCACTTCTGGCTGCCCGACAGCTACCCGAACGCGCCCGCGCCGGTCACCGCACTGTTCGCCGGGCTGCTCACCAAGGTCGGCATCTACGCGCTGGTCCGCACCCAGACGCTGATCTTCCCCCAGGACGGCGCGTGGCCGCTGATGCTGTGGTTCGCGGTCGCCACCATGATCGTCGGTGCGCTCGGGGCGCTGGCGCAGAACGACCTCAACCGGTTGCTCTCGTTCCTGCTCGTCAGCCACATCGGCTTCATGCTGTTCGGGCTCGCGGTGTTCGACGTCGACGGGATCGCGGGCACCCTGCTCTACGTCGTGCACCACATCACCGTGCAGGCGACGCTCTTCCTGGTCAGCGGCCTCATCACGCGGCGGACCGGCACCGTGTCGCTCGACCAGATGGGCGGGCTGGCTCGGACGTCACCGGCCCTGGCGGTGCTGTTCGCGATCCCGGCACTGACGCTCGCCGGGATCCCGCCCACCTCGGGGTTCGTGGCGAAGCTCGCGCTGCTGCAGGCGGGCGCCGGGTCGGGGCTCGGAACGGCCCTGGTGGCCGGCGTGGTCATCGTGGCGAGCCTGCTCACCCTCTACGCCATGACCCGGGTGTGGGTACGGGTGTTCTGGGGCAGCCCGCGCCAGCCGCTGACCGACCCCGACCCGACCGACGAGCTCGTGGTGGGCACGGCGTCGACCCCGAAGCCGATGATGGCGGCCGCCGGGTCCCTGGCCGCGGTGAGCATCGCCATCGCGGTGGCGGCAGGCCCGCTGTCCGGGATCACCGCCCGCGCGGCCGCCGACCTGCTGGACCGGGAGCCCTACCGCACGGCCGTCCTCGGGGAGGCGTGGTGAGCCGGCGCAGGAGGTGGCCGCACGTGGTGTGGCTGACCCTGGTGTGGGTGATGCTGTGGGGCTCGGCCGCCCCGGCGACGGTGCTCGGCGGGGTGCTCGTCGCCGTGCTGGTGACCGCGGCCTTCCCGCTGCCGGTGATGCCCGAGCAACTGCCGGTGCGGCCCCGGCAGCTGCTGTACCTCGTCGCGTACCTCGCCTACGACCTCGTGGTGTCCGGGGTGGCCGTCAGCTGGGAGACGGTGCGGCACGGACCTCGGGCCACCGCCGGCATCGTCGCGGTCCCCCTGCTGACCGGGTCGGGCCGGGTGGCGGCGGTGGTGGCGAACGCGGTGTCCCTGGCGCCCGGCACGTTCGTACTGCAGATCGATCACCGGCATGAGGTCTGCTACGTCTACACCCTCGGGATGCGCGGCCCCGCCGACGCTCCCCGCATCCGCAGGGAGGTGCTCGGCCTGCAGCGCAGGGTGATCCGAGCGCTGGGAACCCGCGACGAGATCGCCGCCGTCGACGCGGCGCTGGCCGCCGAGCGAAGGGCAGGTGCGCGGTGACCGTCGTCTTCACGATCACGCTGGTGCTGCTGTGCGCGGCCGGGGTGCTCACGTTCGCCCGGGTCCTGCTGGGGCCGAGCACGCTGGACCGAATCGCGGCGGTCGACGTGTTCGTCATCCTCATCGTGGCGGCGACCGCGGTGTACGTGGCGGTCTACAGCGACCGGTCCAACATCGCGCTGCTCGCGGCGGTGGCGCTGCTCGGTTTCGTCGGGTCGGCCGCCGCGGCGCGGCTCGTCGAGCGGCGGGAGCGGCACCGGTGAGCGTGCTGTCCGCCGCCGCGTTGCTCTCCGGGGCAGCGTCGTGCCTGCTCGGGGCGCTGGGGCTGCTGCGGTTCCCCGACCTGCCCACGCGGCTGCAGGCGGCGACGAAACCGCAGACGCTGGGCCTGCTGCTGATCCTGCTCGGGACCGCGCTGCGGCTCGAACCGGCAGGCGCGGCCTCCCTCGCGCTGGTCGCCCTCTTCCAGGTCATCACCGCCCCGGTGATCTCGCAGCTGCTCGGCCGCGCAGCGTACCGCTCGGGCGCAGTACGCCGCGACGTCCTGATCATAGACGACCTAGCAGACCGACTTTCCAACGACACCCAATAACCCGCCACCGCGACATGGATGCTTGTCGCGGTCAGGAGCCCCTCGAAAACAGCGACAAGCCTCCATGTGGTGGTGCAGGGACGGGGCTGTGGTTGTGTGGAGCCATGATTGATGCGGACGAGGTGCGGCGGCGCACGCGGGACCTGCTCCGGGCCTGCCCACCCGCCGACACCGGACGGCTGGAGTTCCTGCACGCCCGGTTCGACGCCGGCCTCGCATGGGTGCACTACCCGGTGGGCCTCGGCGGGCTGGACGCCCCCCGCGCGTTGCAGGCGGTCGTCGACGCGGAGCTCGACGCCGCGGGCGCGCCCTCAAACCGTCCCCGGCTCAACATCATCGGGCTCGGCATGGCCGGGCCGACCATCACGAACGTCGGCACCCCCGAGCAGCAGCAGCGGTTCCTCCGGCCGCTGTGGACCGGGGAGGAGATCTGGTGCCAGCTGTTCAGCGAGCCCGGCGCAGGCTCGGACCTCGCGGCGCTGGCCACCCGGGCGGTCCGCGACGGTGACGACTGGGTGGTCGACGGGCAGAAGGTGTGGACCTCGCTCGCGCACGAGGCGCAGTGGGCGCTGCTCGTCGCCCGCACCGACCCGGACGTGCCCAAGCACGCGGGACTGACCTACTTCGTGCTCGACATGCACGCGCCCGGCGTCGAGGTGCGCCCGCTGCGCCAGCTCACCGGCGAAGCGGAGTTCAACGAGGTGTTCCTCACCGGCGCCCGCATCCCGGACGCGAACCGGCTCGGCGCGATCGGCGACGGCTGGCGGGTCTCCATGACCACGCTGATGAACGAGCGCGTGGCGATCGGCGGTGCGGCGACGCCCCGCGAGTTCGGGATGATCGGCATCGTCGCGCGGACCTGGCGGGACCGCCCGGAGCTGCGGACCCCCGGGCTGCACGGTGAGCTGCTGCGGCTCTGGGTGGAGGTCGAGGCCGCCCGGCTCACCAGCGAACGCGCCCGCCAGCAGCTCGCGGTGGGCGCCCCCGGGCCGGAGGGTTCCGCGGGCAAGCTCTCCTTCGCGCGGCTCAACCAGGCCGTGTCGGGGCTCGACGTGCAGCTGCTCGCCGAGGACGGGTTGCGCTACGACGACTGGACGATGCGCCGCCCCGTCGAGACCGACCCCGCGGGCCGCAGCCCCGGGTACCGCTACCTGCGCGCCAAGGGCAACTCGATCGAGGGCGGCACCTCCGAGATCCTGCGCGGCGTCATCGCCGAGCGGGTGCTGGGCCTGCCCCCCGAACCGCGCACCGACACGGTCGTGGCCTGGAGGGACCTCCCGCGATGAACCTCCTGTACGGCGAGGTCGAGGACGACCTGCGCGCGGGCGTGCGCAAGCTGCTGGCCTCCCGGTGCGACCCGGCGGCGGTGCTGGCGCGCGCCGAGACCGACGAGCCCTACGACCTCGGCGTCTGGCGGACGTTGGGCACCGAGCTGGGCGTCGTCGGCCTGCTCGTGCCGGAGGACCTCGGCGGCGCAGGCGCGGGCCCGCGTGAGACCGCCGTCGTGCTCGAGGAGCTCGGCCGCGCGGTGGCGCCCGTCCCGTTTCTCGGCAGCGCGGTGCTCGCCACCTC
>JALYQB010000397.1 GCA_030856045.1 Actinomycetota bacterium | reverse complement strand
CGCCCGGAGAGGTAGAGGGCGTTGCGGGGTTTGCTCTTGCTGCCGGAGCCGGGGATGGCCAGGCCCAGCGGCGGGTCCGGTTCGGTCTCCGGCACCGTCCACAGCCCGGCGAGCTGCTCGCGGCTCTCGCGGCGCAGCCGGTCGACGTTGTCCGCGGTCAGCGCCGGTGCGTCGATCGCGAGCACCCGGCGCAGCTCGTCGAGCAGCACCCGGCCGATCTCCGCCCGCACGCCCGGCGAGGCGGCGGCCAGCATCGGGTGCACGTCCGCCCACGCGCTGTCGACCTCGCTGAGCGCCACGAGGTCGGGGTAGTCGACGATGAGCAGCCCCGTCTGCTCCAGGTTCGGCAGGGTGATCCGCCAGCCGCGTTGCAGGTCGCGCATCGCGCGGTAGGTGATGACGTTGCGCAGCGCACGCTCGGTGCGCCGGAGCCCGACGATCGCGTCCGGTGCTTTCGCGAAGTCCGCAGGCGCCAGCCCGAGCGCCCGCGTCATCTCGACTCCGAGGTCGAGGGTGTCGATGCCGTCCTCGCCCGCGTGCTTCAGCGCCCGGTAGAGCGCGGAGCGCAGCTGGACCACGAGGGCGAAGTCGTTGAAATGCCCGGCCTGCAGGCTCGCGTCCTGCCGGTTGTCGACGAACGTCAGCAGCTTGCGGGCCTCGTCGGGGAACTCGGGGTCGTCGATGCCGCGCAGCGAGCGCAGCACGCTGGACGCGAGCACGCTCATCGCGCTGCTGCGACCCTCCCGGTCGAGGGTCACGAGCTTGCCGAACTCGTTGCTGCGCACCGCCTCGTATGAGACACCGCAGCGCAGGCAGAACCGGAACGCTCCCGAGATCCACGCCGCGATCACACCGTCGGGGGCCGTGGCGCCACCGGCCGGAGCACCGGTCGCGTCGGGGCGCACCCGGTAGCGGCGCGGCACGTCGTCCCGACGGGCGGGAACGACCTGGCTCCCCGAGCTGGTCTGGGCGATCCAGGTCGCGGGCAGGCGGCTCTCGGCGATCGGGTCGACGGGCCACTCGTGGTCGTCGGAGACGAAGAGGTAACCGTCGTGGTTATCGGCCGGGCGGAGCGCATGCCGGGCCGTGAACACCGCCTCGTGCCCGTCCCGCAGCTGCCGGCGGGCCATCAGGTACTCCTGCCCGCACTCCCGGCAGAAGGCGAGCGGGAACAGCCGTCGCTCGCCGGGAAGCTCGACCTGGAACTCGCTCTCGATGGGCCTGCTGCCGTCGGGCTCCAGGGTGGTGAAGACGGTGCCGCCCTTCGACAGGAACTGGTGCAACCGGAACGCGAACAGCGGCCGCCCCGTCAGCGGATTCATGGTCCGAGAGCCGGCGAGGAGCGTGGCGCGAATGGCGATCGCGCAGTTGTCTTTCGGAACGCCGGCCAGTTCGGCCAGCGTCGCCGCGGCCCGTTCGACGGTGGTCGGGGTCCGCCGGATCAGGGTTCCGGTCGCGGGCTCCTCGGTGATGCCGAACGTGTCCTCCACCCAGGAGGCCAGCGGGTCGGCGCGCAGCGCGTCGAAACCGGCCTTCAGCACGGGGTCGTCGGACTCGGCGTCGCCACGGGCCCGCACGGCCTGCCGGAGGCTGGTCGGGTCGGGCCCGCGCGTGGTGGTGGCCCGAACGAGCGTCTCGGTGATGACGTGCTCGGCGGCGACCGACGTGCCGAAGATCTGGCTCGCCACGCGGGCGACCTCGACGCGCTGCTCGGCCTGGGTGTCGCCGCCGGCCATCGTCGCCGACGTGCCGATGCACCGCAGCGTGTCGTGGGCCTGGCAGCTCTCCCTAACCCGGCGGACGAGCATCGCGACATCCGCGCCCTGGCGCCCGCGGTAGGTGTGCAGCTCGTCGAGCACCAGGAAGCGAAGGCCCTCGGCTGCCCGGACCAGCGACCGGCGCTCCTCGGGGCGGGTCAGCATCAGCTCGAGCATCACGTAGTTGGTGAGCAGGATGTCCGGCGGATGGCTCAGGATCTGCTGGCGAGTCTCGTCGTCCTCCTGGCCGGTGTACCGGGCGAACGTCACCGGCTCATCGCCCTCGCCGTAGCCGTGGGTGAGGAACTTGGCGAGCTCCTCGCGCTGGCTGTTGGCCAGCGCGTTCATCGGGTAGACGACGACGGCCTTGATCCCGGCGCCGCTGCCGTCGCGAAGCACCCGATCGACGATGGGGGCGATGTAGGCGAGCGACTTGCCCGATCCGGTGCCGGTGGTCAGCACGTACGAGGAGCCGGTTCGGGCCACCTCGACGGCGTCACGCTGGTGTCGATGCAGCGTGATCGGCGCCTCGCCGGTGTCCTCCACCGTGCGCTTCGGCCGGAAGATCCGTTCGCACTCCGGATGCAGCAGCCCGTCGGCGACGAGCTCGTCGATCCTGCCGCCCGAGGCGAATGCGGGGTTCAACGCGAGCCACGGCGGCGGCCACTGAGCGCCCTGCGCTGCCTGTTGCTCGACGTGCTGCCTGATCCGCTGGTCCTGGATCTCGACGAAGCCCTCGGTGAACGACCGATAGTCCTGGATCAGCTGCTCATGCACCCGGAAGGCGTCCACCAGTGTGCCCCCAGTCATCGGTTCTCAGCGTTCCGGCCTGCCTACCACCTGTGATCGTTCACGGAAAGGGCTCGCAACCCCGCCGCGACCACCCGCTCATGATCAATCGCCGATCGGTCGGGGCATGTTACCGGTGAGTGTGAAACACAGCAGCCCCAGCCGACGAGAAAGGTGGCATGGGTTGGACCTGAGCACACCGGTGCCGGTCGGGTTCCGCGGCGACGGAACCCTACTCGATGAGTACGCCACGCTCGTCGACCCGCACCGACCCCCTCTCCCGAGAGGCCGAAGACCGCAACGAGATCACTCCAGCTCTGATGGACGGCGCAGCCTGGGAGCGCGACCGCGCCACCCACAACGCGGCGAAGGACGTCTACTTCCGACACCGCTGGCGGCCCACCGAGCATGACCCGGTCTGGGACTGAGCTGAACAGCACGACATCGTGAACATGAGCATCCGCGACACCTACCCGCGCTCGTAGCGTCACCGCTCGACGTGATCTCGCACCACGAATGATCCCACGGCAGCTGCTCAGGCCGCCCGGGGCTCCTCCCAGTGAACCTGGGCAGACTCGGCACCGCTGGCGAGTAGCCGGTCGAAGAGGGCGTCGAGGCGCTTGGCGACATCCATCGTGAGCCACACCTGCCCACATGACGGGCAGACCTC
>JALYQB010000379.1 GCA_030856045.1 Actinomycetota bacterium | reverse complement strand
CTCACCGACCGCGCCGCGATGTTCGCGCTGACCCTCGGGCCAGGCGAGACGTTCGTCGGGCAGCCCCGCACGGTCCCGCTCGAGCGCTACGGACGCGTGGTGCCCGCCGCGCTCGGGCCCGACGGCGTGGTGGTCTGGCTCGGCACGGTGAACACCGAGGGCGGGGTGCCGGTGTCCAGCGACGAGCGGGTGTTCCAGCTGTTCGAGGTGACGGGCGGCGGCGGCGAGGACTAGGGTGCTGCCCCTGCAGCGGCGTCGGTTCGTCCCATGGTGGAAGGTGTACAGATCGTCGTGGCGCGCGCAACGCGCCCGCAGAGGAGGAGAGCAATGCTCCGGGATGATGCCCGCAAGATCGCCGAAGCGATCGACGAACGCGTCAACGCCGACGCGGCCGACAAGGCGGTCACGACCACGGTGGAGACCAGCGAAACCCGCCCGGAGGGCGTTCCGCGCGGCGCGGCGCGCCCGACCTTTTACCACTTCCGGATCCAGATCAGCGACGGCAAGCGGTTCGCCTACCTCGAGCTCGGCCAGGCGGAGATGTTGCTCGACAGCCTTGAGCCGGGATGCGATGCGGATCGGGTCTTCGAGGCGATCCGCGGCCAGGACGTGCCGATCGAGGACGCACCGATCGAGGACGCACCGCAGTAGGTCGGATGTCGCCTAGCCCTGCGCGAGCGAAGCGAGCACCAGTTCGCGCACGCGCTGCGCGTCGGCCTGACCTCCGGTCGCTTTCATCACCGCGCCGACGATCGCGCCCGCGGCGGCGACCTTTCCGCTGCGGATCTTCTCCGCGACGTCCGGGTTCGCGGCCAGCGCCTCGTCGACCGCAGCCTGCAGCGCCGAGTCGTCGGAGACCACGGCGAGCCCGCGCGCCGCGATCACGTCGTCCGGCTCGCCCTCCCCCGCCAGCACGCCGTCGACGACCTGGCGCGCGAGCTTGTTGGTCAGCGCGCCCTCCGCGACCAGCGCCAGGACCCGCGCCAGCTGCGCGGGCGTGATCGGCAGCTCAGCCGGCTCCACGCCCCGCACGTTCGCCTGCTGCGCGAGGTAGGAGACCCACCACGAGCGTGCCGCCGGCGCCGGCGCCCCGGCCTTGACCGTCGCCGCCACCAGGTCCATCGCGCCCGCGTTCACCAGGTCGCGCAGTTCCGCGTCGGAGATGCCCCACTCCGCCTGGATGCGGGCATGGCGCTGCCACGGCAGCTCCGGCAGCGTCGTCCGCAGCCGCTCGACCCACGCGTCGGACGGCGCGATCGGCACCAGGTCGGGTTCCGGGAAGTACCGGTAGTCCTCGGAGGTCTCCTTGCGCCTGCCCGGTGCGGTCGACCCGTCGGCCTCCTGGAAGTGCCGGGTCTCCTGCAGGATCTGCCCGCCCGCGGCCAGCACGGCGCCCTGCCGGCACATCTCGTGCCGCACGGCGCGCTCCACCGAGCGCAGCGAGTTGACGTTCTTCGTCTCGGTCCGGGTGCCGAACACCGTCGCACCCTTCGGCATGAGCGACACGTTGGCGTCGCACCGCATCGAGCCCTGGTCCATCCGGACGTCGGAGACGTCGAGGGCTCGCAGCAGATCCCGCAGGGCCGTCACGTACGCGCGGGCGATCTCCGGGGCTCGATCCCCCGCGCCGGTGATCGGCTTGGTGACGATCTCGATGAGCGGCACGCCCGCCCGGTTGTAGTCCAGCAGCGAGTGGTCGGCGCCGGAGATGCGGCCGGTCGCGCCGCCGACGTGCAGGGACTTGCCGGTGTCCTCCTCCATGTGCGCTCGCTCGATCGCGACCGTGAAGGTCGACCCGTCGTCCAGCACCACGTCGAGGACGCCGTCGAACGCGATCGGCTCGTCGTACTGGGACGTCTGGAAGTTCTTCGGCATGTCCGGGTAGAAGTAGTTCTTCCGCGCGAACCGGCACCACGGCGCGATCGAGCAGTTCAGTGCGAGCCCGATCCGCATGGCTGCCTCCACCGCGGCGCCGTTGAGCACCGGCAGCGACCCTGGCAGGCCGAGGCAGGTCGGGCAGACGTTGGTGTTGGGATCCGCGCCGAACGTGTTCGCGCAGCCGCAGAACATCTTCGTCGCGGTCGACAGCTCGACGTGCACCTCGAGGCCCAGGACCGGGTCGAAGCGCTCGAGCACGTGCTCGTAGGGCATCAGCCTCAGCGTCGACGTCACGCTCTGCGCCCCGTCCGCAGCTCTCGCAGCACCAGGATCAGCCCGGTGACCACCAGGATGGCGTTCGCGATCGCGTGCACGCGGGTGACCACGTCCGTCTCCCGCCGCGACGCGCGCAACTC
>JALYQB010000372.1 GCA_030856045.1 Actinomycetota bacterium | reverse complement strand
GAGATCCGGATGGAGTGCCACGGTGGCCGGGCCGTGGTGAACGGGCGGCGCAGCGAGCGCTCGCTCTACGACTTCAACCTCGCCACCTACGACGCGGGCGACTCCTTCGACCAGTCCCTCGCGAAGGGTTTCGTGCAGCTGTGGGGCCTGCCCTCCAAAATCGCCGCGAGGCGTGATCTCTCTCGGGGGGACCAGTCGTCGTGAGCTTACTCTGGGGTGGCCGGTTCGCCGGTGGACCGGCCGCCGCGATGGTAGCTCTGAGCGCGTCCACGCATTTCGACTGGCGGTTGGCGCCCTACGACATCCGCGGCTCC
The DNA here is from genome assembly GCA_030856045.1 of Actinomycetota bacterium. GTDB lineage: Bacteria > Actinomycetota > Actinomycetes > Mycobacteriales > Pseudonocardiaceae > JALYQB01. Next base: position 2,466 of record JALYQB010000372.1, on the reverse strand, counting down.
CGCGCGCACGCGCGGGTGTTGCACGCCGCGGCACTGCTCGACGACGCCGAGCTGAAGGGCATGCTCGCCGCGCTCGACGAGCTCGAGGCCGACGTCGCCTCCGGCGCGTTCACCCCCGTGGTCGAGGACGAGGACGTGCACACCGCGCTCGAGCGGGGGTTGCTCGAACGGGCCGGCTCGGACCTCGGCGGCAGGCTGCGCGCCGGGCGCTCCCGCAATGACCAGGTCGCCACGCTGCTGCGGATGTGGCTGCGCGACGCCGCCCGCCGGGTCGCCGCGGGCGCGCTCGACGTCGTCGACGCCCTCCTCGCCCAGGCTGCCGCCCACCCTGGCGCGGCCATGCCCGGTCGCACCCACCTGCAACACGCGCAGCCCGTGCTGCTGGCGCACCACCTCGGCGCCCACGTCCAGGCGCTGCTGCGCGACGTCGAGCGCCTGCGTGACTGGGACGCCCGCGCCGCCGTCTCCCCGTACGGCTCGGGTGCACTCGCCGGGTCGTCGCTCGGGCTCGACCCCGCCGCCGTCGCCGCGGAACTGGGCTTCGACGCCGCGAGCGACAACTCCATCGACGGCACCGCGTCACGGGACTTCGCCGCCGAGGCCGCGTTCGTGCTCGCGATGCTGGCCGTCGACCTCTCGCGGCTCGCCGAAGAAGTGATCATCTGGGCCACGGCGGAGTTCGGCTACGTCACGCTCGACGACGCCTGGTCGACCGGCAGTTCGATCATGCCGCAGAAGAAGAACCCGGACGTCGCCGAGCTCGCCCGGGGTAAGGCGGGCCGCCTCATCGGCAACCTCACAGGCCTGCTCGCCACCCTCAAGGCACAGCCACTGGCCTACAACCGGGACCTGCAGGAGGACAAGGAGCCGCTCTTCGACTCCGTCGAGCAGCTGGAACTCCTGCTCCCCGCGGTGGCCGGGATGGTCGGCACGCTCGTCTTCCACACCGCGCGGCTCGCCGAGCTGGCACCGGCAGGTTTCACCCTCGCCACCGACGTCGCCGAATGGCTCGTGCGCCAGGGCGTCCCCTTCCGGGCGGCGCACGAGGCGGCAGGCGGCTGCGTGCGTGTCGCGGAGTCCCGCGGCGTCGGCCTCGACGAGCTGTCGGACGCCGAGCTCGTGGCGATCCACCTCGAGCTGACGCCGGACGTCCGCGCCGTCCTCACCGTCGAAGGGTCGATCGCCTCCCGGGACGCACACGGCGGGACCGCGTCCGAGCGGGTCGGCGAGCAGCTGCAGCGGGCCGCGGCGCGCGCTGCCGGACACCGCGCGTGGACCGGGTGACGTTGGACCGAGAGCTGCTCGCGGTGGACGTCCTGTCCGCGGCACGGCTCCTGCTCGGGTGCCACCTCGTCGCGGACACTCCCGACGGCGAGGTGGCGGTGCGTCTGGTCGAACTGGAGGCATACCGGGGAGCCGACGACCCGGCTGCGCACTCCTACCGCGGCCGCACCGCCCGCAATGCCGTGATGTTCGGCCCGCCGGGGCACCTCTACGTCTACTTCGTCTACGGCCTGCACTTCTGCGCCAACGTGTCGTGCCTGCCCGACGGCGAGGCAGGCGCGGTGCTGCTGAGGGCGGGCGAGGTCATCTCGGACCTCGACATCGCCCGCCGCAGGCGCCCCACCGCGCGGTCGGTCGCCGAGCTCGCCCGCGGACCCGCGCGGCTGGCGTCGCTGCTGGGCCTGGGTCGTGACCACAACGGGGTGGACGTGTCCGATCCCGTGTCGACGGTACGGCTGTCGCCCGGCGACCCGGTGCCGGACGCGCAGGTGCGCTCAGGGCCGCGCGTCGGTGTTGCCACCGCGCAGGAGCGGCCGTGGCGGTTCTGGGTCGACGGCAGCCCGGCCGTGTCGACCTACCGTCGCGGCACTCGGCGGTCACGGTCGGCCGCAGCCGGTGGGGGATGATCGGGCGCGTGGAAAGCGCATCCTCGATGAGCTGGCACATCGGCAACCTGGTGTACCGCGTCGAGGGTAGGTGGGTGCATGCGCTCGCCACGAAGTGTGACGATTACTCGTCCACCCCGCAGGCGGATGCGCGCGGTAACCGTCACACCGGGCTCATCAGCCTGCTGACCTGCGACGACGTGCTTCGGCGAGGTGATTTGACTTCGGTCGGTCGCGCGGCGTAACTTCCTCTCTGCCCACAGGGGAACGGACAACAGCCCCGGACCGGAAGCGGTCCGAGCGCCTGGCCGGACCGTGGGATGCCCGATCGGAGCAGCTGGTAGGCTGGTCAGGTCGCCGGGACCGCACCGGCCCCCCGGGCCGGCAGAACGGGACCGGGTAGGTAGTCTGGAGCAAGTCACCCCGGAGCGGCCCGCCCCCAGTAGCGTGCGTGATGGTGTGTGCTCGTTCTTTGAGAACTCAACAGTGTGCCGAATGTCAGTGCCATGTTGTTTGACCCTGTGGCCTGGTTGGATCGTTGTGGTCTGGTTGGGTTGGGGTTTCTTTGAGTGTTGTT
>JALYQB010000345.1 GCA_030856045.1 Actinomycetota bacterium | reverse complement strand
GGACGCGGCCGGGGGGAGGCGGCTTTCGATCGCACGGGCCAGCGGCTCGCGCAGCGCTGCCGGCACCCGCCCGGCGAGTTCGAGCCAGGGGGCCACGACGTACTTCGGGTAGCCGGCGAACAGCTCGTCGCTGCCCTCACCGGAGAGGACGACCCTGACGCGGCGCCGCGCTGACGCGGCCAGCCGGTGCACGGCGAAGTCGGCCGGTTCCGACATCGGGGCGTCCCGGTGCCACGTCAGGCGCGGCCACAGGTCCAGGAAGTCGGTGGGCTCCACGGCAACCTCGTGGTGCCTGGTTCCCAGCAACTCGCTCACCCGGCGCGCGAAGGGCAGCTCGTCATGCCGAGGGTCACCGAACCCGGCGGCGAAAGTCTCCACGTCCGCACCGCCCCGCAGCCGTTTCATCAGCGCCACGATCAGGCTGGAATCGACGCCGCCGCTGAGGTAGGCGCCGACGGGCACGTCGGAGACCAGCGCGGCCGCGACGGCGCGTTCCAGCGTGTCCGAGACCTCCTCGACGGCCTCCTCGGGCGTCCACGAGCGGGAGTGACCGGCTTCCGGAATTCCCCAGTAGCGATCGATGCGTACCTGTCCCGCGCTGCTCACCTGGAGCCGGTGCCCGGCGGGCAGCTTGCGCACGTGCTTGAACAGCGTCGCGGGCGCAGGCACCGAGCGCATCGTGAGGTAATCGTCGAGGCTGGCGGCGTCGATCTCCGGTGCACGGGGCAGCGCGGGCAGCAGCGCCTTGATCTCCGAGGCGAACGCGATCATGTCGTCATCGAGGTAGTAGTACAGCGGCAGGATTCCCATGCGGTCACGGAACAGCAGGAGCTCGGCCGAGTCCGCGTCGTACAGCGCGAAGGCAAACTGACCATCGAGCTGGTGCACCAGGTCGGCGCCGTGCGACCGGTAAGCGGCCAGCAGCGCCTCGGTGTCCCCACCGGTGCGGAAGGGGTAGTTCAGGCGGGAGCGCAGCCTGCGGTAGTTGAAGATCTCACCGTTGAAGCAGACGTGGCATCGGCCTTCCGGGGTCGCCATCGGTTGTGGCGAGCCGGCGACGTCGATGATCGACAAGCGGCGGTGGCCGAAGCCGACCGGGCCGTCACACCAGTAACCGTCGGCGTCCGGTCCGCGGTGACCGAGCTGCTCGGCCATACGCCGCAGCAACCGCTCCGGGACCGGCGCACCGTCGAACCGCCGCACACCGACGATGCCGCACATCTCATCCGCCTTCCGGGTCGGTGACGCGGCCCCTACGACGTGCGCGGAGCGCGAGGTCCTGCACGATCTTGCCGAGCTCCACAGCACCGCGCTCGGGGTTCATCACGCATCGGCGGATCTCGTACCGCGGCGTCGCGTGAGTATTCAAGCCGCGTTCCGTGGTGACCGCGTGGGTGTAACCCGCTTGCTCAGCGGCGGCGAGGGTCTCGGTGCCGAAGTCATCCGTGGTGCCGTTCGGGTAGGCGAGCACGTCGATCGGAGCGCCCAGCCGGTCGGCGAGTTGCCGGCGCGAGTCGGCGAGATCCTGCTGCTGCGCCGCGGCGGTCTCCCGGGAGAGGATGGCGTGGTACCGGGAGTGGGATCCGATGTCCATGTACTCCTGCAGCTGCCGGGCCCCGTCCCAGTCGAGGAACTGCGCTCTGGAGTGGCGGTCCCCGGTGGGTGCGAGTGCCGTGACGATCTCCTCGACCGCAGCTTCCCGCTCCCGGCGATCGCGCTGCTTGAGCTGCTCGGACACAGTCCGGCACGCGGAACGGCGGTCTCTCTCGCTGCCCAGCACGAGGATCTGCCCGTGGTGCTCGAGCCGGTCGACGGTCGTGCTCGTGAACGCCCAGGCCAGCTCTTCCCACCAGGGCACGATCTCACCGGACAGGAGGCCGGGGACGAGGAAGCAGGTGGCTGGGACGCCCAGCTTCCGCAGCAGAGGGCCGGCGAGGGTGAGGGTGTCCCGGTACCCGTCATCGAACGTGATCGACAGTGCCCGGGGCGGCAACGGACGCCCTTCGTCCAGGGCGTGCAGCGCCCAGCGGAGCGGGACGATCGTGGTCAGCCTCCGCAACGCCGTCAGCTGCTGCTCCAGCCCGCGCCGGCAGGCTCCAGGCGCAGCGGGGAAGCACCAGGTGCCCTCCACGTTGTGCCAGCCAAGCACCATCAAGCTTGCGCCGCTCCGAAGCATCAGCGCACCACCCCTGGTGCCAGCCGGGTGATCATTCTCACGGCCGTCTGGTGCAGCCGCGGATTCTTCCGCAGCAACGTGCGGGCGTGGTAACGCGGCGCCCGCTTCGCTCGACGTGCAAGCCCAGCCGGGGAGCTGTCGTCGAGGAAGCCGCGCGCCAGCACCAGATCTGCGGTCTTGGCGGCGTCCTTGTAGGGATGCTCGCCCATCCCGAGATTGATCGAACCCACTCCGCGCTCGGCCGCACCCTCCGCCATCGCGAACAGCAGCTGCAGGCCGGGGGAGTACCGGGCGAGTGCCGGATCGTACGCGGGGAACCACCACGAGAGGGCGGACCGCGACCGGATTCCGAAGTGGGCGGCAACGGGCCGGTCACCCGCGTAGAGAACCGACAGCGTGCCGGCGCATCCGGTGGACGCCGTGCCGAGGAGATCCCTCACCAGCCGGACGATCGGCGGATCCGCGAAGCGATCCCATTCTCCCATCTCGCGGTACTGGCCGGACTTCCAGCCCATCAGCATGCCGAGCACGGCGGGATCCCGGCTCTCGAAGTCAAACCTCAGCTCCCCGATCTCCCGCTGCATCTTGCGTTGCTTGCGGAGGGTGGACTGGACCAGGTTCTTGGAGCTCGCGCGCTTGGCCTCGAGGTAGGCCTCGTAGCCACCGCTCAGGTCGAGTACCGGCGACACGTCGCGCACCACGTACCGGGCGGCGGCGGGCACCTGCTCGTCGAGCAGATTCCCGAAGTCCCACCCCACGAGCCCGCAGCCACGCAGCAGCCGCGCCGACACCCCGTCGTACCCGGCCTCGTGCACCAGACCCGTGCAGTCGGAAAGCCCACCACCGAGTGGCTTCGCGAGCCGGCCGCGCTGCTCGTAAGGAAAGAAGCCGACAATCTGCCCGCCGTCCTCGACGACTGCCACACGCACGCTCGCGCGCACCGCACCGACGGCGCGTACATACTCGGCGGCGAGGAACGGGCTGCCCAAGTGATCGGAGCCCTGATGCAAGCAGCGCCACCGGTCGAGTTCCGCGCTGCCCAGCTCGGCGGGGCGCGTGACCCGAACCCTCACGACCGCTCCTCGGGCGATCCGGTGCGCACTCCCGCCCGCACCGGGAGGCCGCCGGTTGCCAGGACACGAACCCGCTGCCTACCGGCTCCGCGGCGCAGGCGGTCTCGCGCGTAAAGTACAAGCCCGAGCGGCAGCGTGAGCACGTAGAGCGCTCGAGCGCCCGCGTTGTCGAGTTCTTGGAACTGCGCACCCATCCCCGCGCCGGCGTGCAAGGAGTATCGAGTGTAGTTCGCGGCGGTCTTGAGGAAGCGCATGGGGGCGGCACGGAACCAGTCGAGGTCATCGTTCAGTGTGAGCCGATTGCTGAAGGCGAACATCGGAGCTCGATCCTCCACATCGGCCGCGCGCTTCGTCAGGGAGTCTTCCGCCGGCTCGGTGTAGTAAATCTTGAGCGGCTCATTGACGAACCGGGTCTTGTATGACCGCGCGATCTGGTTCCACACGACCGACTCGGTGACGAAGCAGTCCGCCAGTTCTGGGAACTCGTAGTTACGCGCGACGTCGGTGCGGTGGAACCCCCACTTCTCACCCGTCACCTTGTGCCGGTAGAAGATCTCAAGAGAGTCCGAGTCTGTGGGGTCGTGCGGAAAGCGGCTGCCGACCGGCCGGCCGAGCTGGTCGACGCACAGCACCGACACCGCGGAGAAGCCCGGCTTCTGCTCGTCCGGGATGTCGTCCCAGTGGTGCTTCAGCCGCTCCAGGGCATGTGGTACGCACGCGTCGTCGGAATCGAGGCGGAGAAAGAACTCCCCGTTCGCCTCGCGCAGTCCCCGGTTCCAGGACACGTGCACCCCGGAATTGGGCTGGCTGAGGTAACGGATCGGGAAGTCCGCCTCCTGCTTCCACCGCTCGACGACGGCACGCGTGCCGTCCGTGGAGCCGTCGTCGATCACCAGCCACTCGAAGTCGCGGAAGGTCTGGGCCCGCAGGCTTTCGTAGGGCCGGTGCAACGTGTGAACGCGGTTGTAGGTCGCTGTCAACACGGTAAAGGCCGGCTTGTCGCCATTGCCGGGTTCGGCGCCAGTCGTCATCTCACACCTCTAGTGTTCATGCTCACTCGGTCCGCCTCACCGTTCGACGTGCGATACCACCTCGCGGGACGTACCGATCTTCCAGTTGTCGAAGTAGATGGTGCCGGGCGCGCTGATGTCCCTATCGCGGTAGTAGCCGGTCTTCAAATAGCTCGACGAGTCCGGGTAGAGGGTGCCGCCTTCCGGATGGAACCGCGGGAGCACGAGTTCACCGGACCGCCAGACCTCGACGAAACCGACCTCGGGGTCAGGCGAGAACTTGATATGGAAGACCCAGTCCACCCTGTGACCCGTCTCCGCCGGCCCGAGCGGCTTCGAAAAGTGACGCGGACCGTCAGGATGTCCGTAACCGCCGGATAGGAAGTATTGACCCCGCTCGAGGCTGAGTTCCAGCGGCGGCGAGCCATCGAAGTCGTTCTTCCATTGGGCGATGACCTGCCAGCTGGCCTGCGTGGGGAAGCCGTTGGCCAGGAGGGTGGAGAAACCGAAGTAGAGCTCGTCACCGGTCCGCAGGTCGTCGATCTTCGGTTCGACCTCGCTGCGGCTGCCACAGCAGATCCCCTCGCCTTGCTCCGCGGCACGGCTGATCGTCATCTGCAGGGCGTGCCGACCGTCCGGTACGGACGCCGGGTCGGACACGACCTCAGGGCTGGACCCACCGCCCGCCGTGTTTTCCGGTGTGTCTTTGAACTGCGAGAGATCACCCGTTTCGACATCACCGGACCAGATCAGCCTGCGGGGCTCCTGGGTGTTACCGGCCGAAGGCCCGATCCCACCATGCCCGATGCGATCCTCCGCCTGCTCGTTCGACCGGGAGCCGTCGGGTTGCTGATGGCCGGCGGTGACGACGCCGATCGCCAACATCGCGACAAGCACAGCGCCGAGGACGAGGCGACGGGGCTTGCGGCTTACCATGGTCCCTTCCTGGCGCCTTCGGCGAGTCGTCGGCGATTGGCGCGTGACGCGGTCCGATCTTACCGGCGGGGGCAGGTGGTGAGTCAGCACCTCAAGCCACCGATCGATCGCGAGTGCGGACGGCGTCCCGGATCGTACCAGCCGCGAGCCGCACCGCCGGGCGTGTGGAGCAGACCATCTTGCGACAGAGCTCGTAGGGCGGCGTTTCAGGGCGGACATGCGGCCCCCAGGTCGTCACGGCGAAGCGGTAGCCGGCCTCGGCAGCCGAGGCAACAGTGGTGGCGTTGTAGTCGTCGGGCCCACCGTTCGGGTAGGCGAGCGTAGTAACGGGAACCCCGAGCCGATCGCCCAGCACAGCGCGGGACTCGGCAAGGTCGTCGCGCTGCGCCTGCTCAGGCTCTCGTGCGAGGATCGCGTGGCGCATCGTGTGCGACCCGATCGTGATGCAACTTCCGATGAGGCTGCGCGCGCCGTCCCAATCCAGGAAGAGGTCGGCGGCATGGTAGCTGCCACTCGGGTTCAGCATGTCAACGAGAGCCTCCACTGCCGCCAGCCTCGTCTGGTGGTCGCTTCGCTTCAGGTTGTCTTCTATCGTGGCGAGTGCGGCGTTGCGCTCTGGCATCGACTCGAGCTCGAAATGCTTGCCTTCGAAGTCGACCGAGCGCGCCCGAGCCTGCAACATCGCCCACCCCAGCCGCTCCCACCAGGCGTGCACCTCACCGGAGAGAAACCCGGGCACCAGGAACACGGTCGCCGGAATCCGCAGCCGAGAGAGCAGCGGAGCAGCCAGGGTGAGGTTGTCGCGGTACCCGTCGTCGAACGTGATGGCCACGGCGCGCGGCGGCAGCGGGCGCCCGAGCTCGAGCGACTCGAGAGCCTGCTCCAGCGGCACCAGATTCGTCGTCCGCCGCAGGATGTGCATCTGTCGCGCGAACGACTTGATCCCGCTCCCGGGTGGTGCTGGCCAGCGCCACGTCGACTCGATGTTGTGGTAACCGAGGACCACTAGTCGGTCCCGGCTCGCCCCCGCGCGACGCATCCGTGTCCTCCTCGACCTCTCCAGTGCACTGCACCTCGGGCGTGCCTACTGCCCGGCGATGTCCTTGCCACCGTCCAAGCACCGCGTACGTGGCATGCGTGCGGCCCATACATGAGTAGAGCGTTCGCGGCGGCCGATCCGTTACAGCTGGCGACCCGCCCACCGGCTGACGCCGCGGAAGTCGGTAACGCGACGTGACCAGCCCGGGGAGCTGGCGGTCGCCGACTCCGCGCTGCGGCGCGCCGTGGCCGCCAAGCTCCGCGGCCGCCCGGCGCATGCCCGCCACCCTGCTGCTCCACGGCTGGACAGCGATGGCACGCGGCAAGCTGGACCTTGCGCACCGTGCGCTGAACCGGGCGGCCCGCCCGGGGCCATGCGCTGGTAACCGCGTGACGAGCTGGTCGCGGCCGCCTTGGCGGTGGGGCTGGCCCGCCAGGAGGGTGACCTGGCCACGCTGGGCTCGGCGTGGCGGCGGGCTCGCACCGCCCTCGTGCGGCACCCGATCAATCTCTACGCGCTGCAGCCGCTCGGGGAGCTCGCCGCCGCCGCCGCACGGCTGCGCGAGCGGGAATGGGCCACACCACACCTCAAGGAGGCCCAGCGCCTGCTCGGACGAGCTGGGCACCCCGGTGCTGTGGGCGACACCGTTGTACTGGGTACGAGCTGCACGCCGCCCTCGTCGCCGAGCAGCCGTCGGAAGCACACACAACGCGGCATCACCGAGATTTAACTCCAGGGGCTACGCATTCGACGCCATTGTGCTGCACTCTGGACGAGGGTGAGCAGGTGTTGCACCTCGATCGAGACCCATCCGTCGTCGGCGACCAGTTCGCGCAGGCCTCGGGTGAACCCCACCACATGCACCCGGTGTGCGCCCGTCGGCGAATCCGATCGGCCAATGACGAACTCAGTAAGCACCGTCGCCTCGCAGCACCGCGTGCACCGTCTTCCAGACGATCATCAGGTCCATCATCAACGACCAGTTCTCCACGTAGCGGAGATCGAGCCGGACGCTTTCCTCCCACGTCAGGTCGCTGCGCCCACTGACCTGCCAGAGACCGGTGATCCCGGGCTTCACCAGCAAGCGGCGGCGGGCGTCCATGCCGTAACGCTCCACCTCCGCCGGGAGCGGCGGTCGGGGGCCGACGATCGACATGTCTCCCGTCACGACGTTGAGCAGCTGCGGCAGCTCGTCCAATGAGTAGCGCCGGATGAGTGCTCCGACCCGGGTGACCCGCGGATCCGACCGCAACTTGAACAGCGGTCCGGCTCCTTCGTTCAACGCTTCGAGCTCGACCCGACGTTGATCTGCGTCCACCCCCATCGATCGGAACTTCACCATGCGGAAGAGGCCGCCAGCCTTGCCGACCCGTTCCTGGCGGAAGAGCACCGGCCCGCCGTCCTCCAACTTGATGGCCAGCGCCACGGTGGCCATCACCGGCGCGAGCACCAGCACAGCGACACAACCGGCGATGCGATCGAGCACGCTCTTCAACACCCACCGGGCACCGCTGAACGTCGGTTGGCTGACCCGCAGCAGGGTCAACCCGTACACCGGGTCCATATGCAGCCTCGGACCGGTCACCTCCATCAGGGCGGGTGCCACCACCAGCTCCGTGGGTACGCCCTCGATGTCCCAGGCCAACTCACGCAACCGCCGTCGCGTCCAGTGGGCATCCGGGGCGACCGCCACGACCCGGTAACAGCCGGTCCGCACCAGCGCAGGCACATCGTTCAGGTCACCGACCACGGGCACGCCGTGCACCTCGAGCCCGCGGCCTTCCGTCGGTATCCCGGGGATGCACACGCCGGTCACGGACCAGCCGTAGTGCCGCTCGCGACGCGTACGCGCGATGAGGTCGGCGACCTCGTCGAGGCTGCCCGCGAGGAGCACCGGGTGCATGCACAGGTCACGGCGACGCTGCGCGTGCAGCACCTGACGCAACGCGTACCGCGACAGGAACAGGCACCCTCCCGTGGCAGGCAGGATGGCGAACACCCACGGCCGGAAGTACCCGATATCCATCGCCAGCGCCGTGAGACCCAGCATCACGACTGCGGTGAGCACAGCGTTGCCCAGCCGGCGGAACTCCTGCGCGCCCTGGCCGAGCACCCGCCGGTCCCACACCCGGCAGCCGAACATGCTGCCGAACAACACGACTGCGGTGATGCCGGCGAGGGCCCCGGGAAGGTGCCCCGCCAGGCTGCCGTCGATGAGCACGAGGCCGATGCGGAGGCAGAGGGCAGCCACGATGAGGTCGGTCGCCACGATGGCTCGCCGATAGCCGGACTCCCACCGCGTCATGGGAAGCACCGCCCGTCGCTTGCTCCCGGTGACTCGCGCCCCCACGTCAGCCTGGGTAGACATGCCGCCTCCACCCGTTCGTTCTCGCCGTCGTTGCACCTGGTTCTCAAGAGCCCTCGAGCGCTCGGCCGACCTGTCGGGCGGGCCTGGCTATCTCGGGACAACGCCGAGACCCACTCGTGGTGAGGTCTGACGTACCTTCAGGATGGAGTTTTGCTACTTAGCGTTACATTGTGACACATAGTTACTACTGATGGACGCACAATAGGTGCCATCCTGCATCCATCCGTGGATCGATCACTCACGACAGTGCTATCGCGATCCTCACGTCAACTGTTGCGTCTGCCGGTACCGGTTGCCCCAAATGGAGTAGTCAGAAAGCCGGGGCACAAGCCGTCCGGCGGCAGCCAACTACCGCGAGCGACAGAGTGGTGACGATCGGTGCGGCGACAGCCCCAGTAGCCCATCCCGGACGACACCTCTGTTGATGCCCCGAGCGTCACTCTCCGAGGGCCCCGTCGAGCGAGGTGTTCACGCCCCCGGCATCGCGCTGATCAACGTCCCCCGACCGAGCACTCGGACAGCTTCCGATCCCGGTGCGACGAAGGCCGCATCGCCGGGCCTCACGGTCACCTCCGCGCCAGGGCCGGTCATCGAGAAGCTCCCGCTCAGACACAACACGGTGCGAGGCTGCCTGCCGTCCCAGAGGCGTTCTGTCACGGACTCACACCGAAGCACCGACATGCAGAACTCGCTCACGCCCGGGTCGAGGACAAGCTCGTCCTTGCTCACCGGCCGAGGTCGCACGATCCGCGGTGGTGCCGGCAGGTAGTCCGCCGAGTCCAGCACCCGATCGACGTGGACCGGCTTGCCGGTCAGACCGGCGCGCAGCACGTTGTCCGACGTCGCCATGACTTCGACGCCCACTCCTCGAACATAGGAATGCAGCGTGTTCGGTGGCACGAACAGCGCCTCACCTGGCATCAGGGTCACCGCGTTGAGCAACAACGACACGATGACGGCGGGATCTCGTGGATGGCGCCGTCCGAGCTCCGTGACCGTGCGATACACCGGATCCGTCGATCTCGAGGCGGCGACGACGACGTCCCGCACGAGCTCGGCAGCGCTGCGAGAGTCCATGGAGGAGTCGTTCTGTAGCGCGCCGGAGGCCGCGAGGCTCGTCCCGGTCGCCAAGTCTCGCGATGATCTCCGTCAGGCCGCCGACCCGCAGCGCGCTCAGATGTTCCACAGCTGTGCGCACACCGACGAAGCCGCACAACGCCGCGAACGGCTGTAATGCGTACACCATCTCCGGCTTCCGCCACGGGTCCTTGTACACTCGCTCACCGAGCGAGTCCCCCTGTCGCACCTCGAGTGCGTATCCGCGCGCGGCGCGCGCCGCATCGGGATGAAGCTGGAGTGACAGCGGCCGTGCCGCCGCGAGCGCCTTCATCAGGAAGGGCAGACGAGGCGCCGCCCCTCCCGCACGGGCTGCTCCGTCCCTCAGCTCCGGATCCGGCTCGAGCAGTGCGTCCAGCGGCACGTGGCGGCCGTTCGCGTCAACCGCGACCGAGGGCGCCGAAGGGTGCGCGCCGATCCACATCTCGGCGTGTGGCCGCCCATCGACTGGCCAGCCGAACAGCCGGGGCAGTGCATCGACGGAGCCCCAGTCGTAGTCCTTGATCGGGCATATCAGGCGATACGCACCGGCCGCGAGGGGATGCGCCGATCCGACGACCTCAGAGACGGTCATCGGTACAACCCCTTGGCTCGCTCGGAGCCGGCGCACTGTACCGGTGCAGCCCCGTGGATCGACGCCTGCACGCTCGCGTCGGCCACCGCGAGGTCGTTCAGACCGGGCGCGGTGAGCAGTGATCGCACGACCATGCTGACTCCCTGGACGGACTCCAACAGTCCCAGAAAACCCGACAACGCGGACACCGTCACCGCGCCTCGCCCGGTTGGGGAGGCGTGGCGTCCGGTCGCGGACCCGCTCGCTCGTGCGCGGACGGCCTCCGTGACGTGTTATCGCCCGGATACCGCCCGACGTTGCAGGATCTACCTGTCGATGATGAATTTCGCGCACATGTCACGCCACGGCCGAGATGCCCGCGTGCGGGGATACGAGGTCGCGCCATGATCGCGTCGCCTGCCCGGGTCGACCCCCGGGTCGCCCCCATCGAGGCGTCCGGAAGCCGGCTATTCCCCGTTCAACGCGCGGTGGACCCGTTCGGCCGTCATACTCGGTGGACACCACACCGGATGCCGTCAGGCAGCCGGGTGGCGGCGCCCAGTCTCCGAATGCATGGGAACTAGCGCGGTGATCGTTATTGGCAGGACGCTCGAACTGAATATCAGTCTGCGGGTGTCCGTACTGTCCGGGCCGACCCTGCGCCAGGTCGGGCGCCGGGAGCCACGATGACGACCATGGCATGGGTCATGCTGGGTTTCGGTGGCTGGCTTCTACTCTCGGTACTGTTCGCACTCGTGGTAGGCTGGGCGGTTTGCTTGCGGGATCAGCAGCGGCCGCCCTGCCATGAGGACGAGAAAGTTCGGGGACCACTGTGACAGACCAGCAGCGTCATACAGGTGACGGGATCTCCCGGGGCTGAGCGGCCTTACGTGTCATGCCGGGATCGCAGCAGCTGTTCGTGCTCAAGATGCGACAGGTCGTTCCACGCGAGATTCACCAGGTGCGCGGCGACCTCGTCCTTGCCGGGGCTGCGGACCTCCAACCACCACTGGCCGGTGAGGGCGACCATCCCGACCAGGGACTGGCTGGACACCCGGCAAGGCCGGTGGAGTCCTGGATGTAGTCAAGCAGTGCGAGCGCGGCAAGCTCGAGCAGTCCCCGCGGCCGCACCGCGTGGACAGTAGCCTCCCGACCAGTTCGTACGTGAACTGGGCCGCCCACTCGGCCTCGAACTCCCTCCTCACCGGCGACCTCACGGGCGTAGGCGCGCAGCAGGTTGTGGAGCCGTTAGCGCGGATTTCCGCGTTGGTGATTCGGCGCAACCCCGTCGGCCGGAACGCATGCCAGCCGTGATGGCTGCGGGCCGCTGACCTGCGGATACGTGCGTATCGCTGTGTCCGCGTTCTCGGTGGTCTTGTGGTGTTCTACCTGTTGAATCACAGCAGTAACATTCGTTATCGTGTCGTTATGATCGACTGGCGTGATCACGGTCTACGGGTCTGAGCAGGAAGAACACCAAAGGGCGAGCACCGGGCCGGTAGATCTGGACCCTCCCAGAGGCCCACAGGATCCGGTTCGAACCTGATAGAACTGCACCAATGGCAGCCGGATCACCACAACGTGGGGGTGCGGAGGCGTTCACCACCCCGAACCAGGTCAACCAGCGGCGCTACGAGGCGCTGCGGGCGTTCTTCGTCGACGGGCTGACCCACGCACAGGCCGGACAACGCTTCGGCTACACCCGCTGGGCG
>JALYQB010000301.1 GCA_030856045.1 Actinomycetota bacterium | reverse complement strand
CGTCGGCTCGCCGAGGTGCGGGCCGAGGTCGACCAAGCGGCCCGCGGGCTGGTCGCCGAAGGTGTATCGGTGCGAGACGTGGCCGACCTGCTCGGCATCAGTCCCGGCCGGGTCTCGCAAGTCGTTCGCTCCCGGCACAGCGCCTGACCCACACCCGACGCAGACTGACGAGCCACGTTGCGGGCGATGTGGGGCGTTTCCGGACGACCTTTCTCGGGCTCAGCTGGCCGCCGAGAACTCCTCGTATCGTTCCTGCAGCCGCGACGGATCGGGCTTGGCGGCGATCGAACGGGGGACCTGCAGTTCGGCGGTGGAGCCGGACGGCGAATGATCATCTCGTGAGTAGTGCGTGCTCGCTGAGCTGCTCGACGGCGATCGCGACGTGGCGCGGGGTGAACATGCGAGCCTTCCGCAGGTTCCAGTGCGCGACTCGCGTCGAAATCTCCTCGAGCTCGGTAGCGACCGGTTCATGCGACGCCGCGAAGTGCGCGGTAGCGAGGAGCTCCAGGCTGTACGGGGTCTGGAACCCCTCGGCGAGGGCCATCAACCTGTCGATGCGCTCCGCCGAGTCGGGCTCGAGGTGCTCGGCTGCCTTCTCAGCGGTGCCCTCGGTGAGGCGGATGGGCTCGAAGTCGGTAACCCTCGCCGAGCGATCGCCGTAGCCCACCAGGTAGTGGCCCTCCAATGACTGCAGCACGTGGTGTATCTGCTCAGCGTAAGGACCGTACCGTCCCCTGGTGAAAGCGAGCTGAAAAGGTTGCCCGAGGACTTGGAGGAAATAGACCAGCTTCTGGATCTCCAGCTCGCTGACACCCTCACGAACCTCCAGCGCCCGCGCGCGGTGAAGGTAGCGCTCAAGTGTCACGAGCAGGGCGGCACGATTGCCGGTGAGCGACGGCCTTTTCGTGGCCACCGGCATGGTGGCCGGGTCTGGGGCGCCGGCGGGTGGGCACACCACGACCCGCACGTCGGGAGCTGCCTGGAACGTCTCCTCGATCAACGGTCGAACCACCGACCAGGACAGGCCGCCATTCCCGCAGCCGAGAGCCGGAACGGCTATCGAGGTCAGTTCCAAGTCCAGCACGAGCCGAAGCAGGTCGGCGAGCCCACTGCGAATATCCTCGATGCGGGATCGCGATCGCCAGTGGCCCTTGGTGGGGAAGTTGATGATGTAGCGACGCGGACCGAGCCGGCCGGTGTCGTACAAGAACATCTCCCCCAAGCCCACCTCACCGCGCTTGCAGGCGGCACGGTAGACCCGGTAGTTGTCGGGAAAGGCGCGCTTGAACTGCAGCGCGATTCCCTTGCCCATCACACCTGCCGTGTTCACGGTGTTGACCAGCGCGTCCACGTCCGCGGTCAGGAGGTTGCCCGTGCCGTCCTCGATCACGGTTCTCACCTCCTCCGCTCGTAGCCGTAAATACCAGGCGGGTCTGACACCAACGTAGAGGTTGCCGAGGCCGTGCCCGGCCAGCACCCGCCGGACGTCACGCTCTCGTGCTGCTGTTCTGGTCGCGATGCCCGTGATGAGCTCGACGGGGAACTCGCGGTGAACGAGGAGCTCCGCCATCCGCCGCCGTTGCCGGTCCGGGTCCGCCGGGGTGTTGCGCCAGTAGGTGGCCTCCATCAACGGCCAGTCGATCATGTCTTGCAGGGCGGTGGGAGTCGAGGTGGTCGCCCACACCTCACGAGCGACGGTCGTCAGCGCTGGGTGGCATCCTGAGCCCAGCTGGAACTACACCGACAGCGCGGAAGGGGTCACAACGATGGTTCGGGTCGTGCGGGTGGATCGTCGGCAACTCGAGGCTCGTCGAGCAGAGATCCTCGCGCGGTACGACGTGACGCTCGCTGAGTTCGCCGAGCGGGCCGTCGCCTACGCGCTCGTCGGTGACGAGTGGGATGCCTGGGACGAGCTGCGCGGCATCGCCTTCCTGCTCGACGATGTCTGATCCGCCCGCCGGCGCGGCGGGCGTCCGCGAGGAGTTCAGCCGTTTCGATCGAGTTCGACGGATGGAGTAGATGCATGAGCCACGCGATCTCTGCGTACGAGGTCTGGGGGACTCCGGAGATCGAGGCGGCGGCCCGGCGGGTTCTCGACGCCGGTCTCGGACAGGGCCGATCGGTGATCGAACCCGCCGAAGCAGCGTGGACGCCTGACGTGGCCGCCGACCTGCGGCGCCGGATCATCGACAACGCGGACGCCGGCCCCGGCACCTTCCGTGACAAGCTGCGCGCCCAGCTCGACGGTGCCCCGCGCGCCACCTACCTCCTCGCGGCTGAGTTGCTGTTCCTTCAGGTTGTGCCGCTGCACAACGTCGGCGTCGACACCAAGCGCCACCGGATCGGCTCGGTCCTCTCGTGGCTACAACCACCAGCCCAGCTTCCGGATGACCTCGACGCCGCGCTCGGGCTGCCGGGGATACTCAACGGCGGGGCCGGGTTCAACGTGCAGATCTGGCGGCAGATGGGGTGGCTGCTGTCGTTCGTCGAGCACTGGTGGCAGCAACCGGAGCCGGACCGGGCCGCCGCACTCGAGGATCCGTGGGCGTTCCGGGCGGTCGTCGCGGCGATGCCGGCGGACCAGCCGGGCATCCGCAACGCCCTGCTCTACCTTGCGTTCCCGCGGTCCTTCTATCCGATCGTGACCCAGGATCACAAACGCGCGATCCGCACCGCGTTCGCCTCGGTCATCGGTGGTCCGACCGGAACGGACCCCGTCAGCATCGACCGCGACCTGCTCGCCATCCGTACCCAGCAGCTGGCCGACGTCGGTGACGCGGATGTCCACTGGTACCACGAGCCCTACTTGTCGCAATGGCAGAAGCTCGTCGACAAGGGGGAGCGTGCCTGGCTCGTCCGCCCCCGACAGCTTGGGGCCGATCTCGTCGTGCGGTGGCGAG
>JALYQB010000294.1 GCA_030856045.1 Actinomycetota bacterium | reverse complement strand
GCAGGCGTCAGAGTCGTTCCGCGAGGGCGATCGCGTCGAACGGCGCGCGGACCTTGACGTCGTTGTCGAAGTACACGAACACGTCCCGCGGCCGCTCCGGGGCCGGCGGCGCGACGGTGTGCTCGCCGACCGGCGTGGCACCGGCGGCCCACGTGCGGATTCGCGCTGCCCAGGCGTCGAGCGCCTCGGGGGTGTACCCGCTGGTGTACAACTCCTGCGCCCCGTGTAGCCGGACGTAGACGAACGAGGCGGTCACGTCCTCCAGGTACGGCCAGGTACCCGCGGTGTCCGCCACGACGAGTGCGACGTCGTGGGCGCGCAGCAGCTCCACGAACGCCGGGTCGCGGAAGCTGGGGTGGCGGACCTCGACGGCATGCCGTAGCGGACGGTCGGCGTCGGTCTCGGTCCACGCCCGCCCGTCGAGGCGCTCGTCGTGCCCGCGCGCCAGCTCCGCGGCGGCGATCGTGGTGCGCGGCAGCTGGGCGAGGAACCCCTCCACGCGCGCCGCGTCGAACGACAGCACCGGCGGCAGCTGCCACAGCAGCGGGCCCAGCTTCGGCCCGAGTGCGAGCGGCCCGGACGCCAGGAAGTTCGCGAGCGCGGTCTCGACGCCGCGCAGCTTCTTCAGGTGCGTGATGAAGCGACCGCCCTTGACGGCGAACACGAAGTCGGACGGTGTCTGCGCGGCCCAGGCCTGGTAGCTCGCCGGGCGCTGCAGCGAGTAGAACGAACCGTTGATCTCGATGGAGCTCACGCGCCGGGACAGGTGCTCCAGCTCACGGCGCTGCACGAGGCCCTTCGGGTAGAAGGTGCCGCGCCAGGGCGGGTAGACCCAGCCGGACGTGCCGACGCGGACCGTCATCCCGGCGGAGGTTCCCGGCTCGGCCGCACCGCGCCGATCTGGAGGATGAGCTTGCCGACGTTCTCGCCGCGGAACAGTCGCAGGAACACCTCGGGGAAGTCGGTCACGGACCCGGCCACCACGTCCTCGCGGGAGCGCAGTGACCCGTCGCGCAGCCACCCCGCCAGCTCGGCGGCGGCCTCCCCGTACTGGTCGGCGTAGTCGAGGACGATGAAGCCCTCCATGCGGGCGCGGTTCACCAGCAAGCTGAAGTAGTTCTTCGGTCCGGTGAAGCCGGTGTCCGAGTTGTACTGGCTGATCGCCCCGCAGATCACCACCCGCGCGCGCCGGGCGAGGTGGGCGAGCACGGCGTCGAGCACCCCGCCGCCGACGTTGTCGAAGTAGACGTCCACGCCGTCGGGGGCGTGCTGCCGCAGCGCCTTCCCGAGGTGTTCCGAGCGGTAGTCGATCGCCGCGTCGAAGCCGAGCTCCTCGGTGATCCAGCGGCACTTCTCCGCGCCACCCGCGATGCCGATCGCCCGGGCGCCCTTGATCTTCGCGAGCTGCCCGACGACGCTGCCGACCGCGCCCGCCGCACCCGACACGACGACCGTGTCGCCGGACCGGAGCGCGCCGACGTCGAGCAGTCCGAAGTAGGCGGTCATGCCCGTCATCCCGAGCGCGGCGAGATAGGTGGGCAGGGGTGCTGCCGCCGGGTCGATGGTGAGGACACCGCGCCCGTCGGACACCGCGTACTCCTGCGCGCCGAACATGCCGGTGACGGCGTCGCCGACGGGGAAGCCGTCGTGGTTCGACGCCACCACCTCGCCCGCGGCGATGGCGCGCATCACGTCGCCGATGCCGACGGGTGGCACGTAGGACCGCTGCTCGTTCATCCAGCCGCGCATGGCCGGGTCGATCGACAGATGCGAGACGCGGACCACGAACCGGCCGGCGCCCGGCTCTGGCACCGGCTCCTCGGTGTGCTGCCACACCTCGGGGCCGGGCGTGCCGACCGGGCGCGCCACGAGCCGGATCTGGTGATTCTGCGCAGTGGTCACCCGGACGACGGTAGCCCGGCTCGACAGGCGCCGCCGCGGCAGCGACGATCTGCAGGTTGTGGACGCAGTGGAGCGCTTCACCGCGCTGGTCGGCCTCGTTGGGCGCACCGAGTCGGACCCGGAGCTGGACCGGGGCGCGCTCGCGATCGCGGCAGGCGCGGACCCCGAACTGGCCGAGCCACGATGGCTCGCCGAGCTCGACCGCCTCGCCGAGGGCGTCGGCTCCCTCGACGCCCTGCGCCACCGGCTCTTCGTCGAGGAGGGCTTCGCAGGCAACACCGAGCGGTACTACGACCCGCGCAACTCGCTGCTGGACCGGGTGCTGCACCGGCGGCTCGGCATCCCGATCACGCTGTCCGTGGTGGCGATCGAGGTCGGCCGACGGGCGGGCGTGCCTCTCGAAGGCGTCGGGATGCCCGGGCACTTCCTGCTCCGCACGCCCGGCACGCAGGACTACCTGGACGCGTTCGAGGGCGGCGCGCCGCTGGACCTGGCGGGGTGTGAGGCGCGGTTCCGGGCGTCCACCGGGGCGGGCGCCGAGGTGGCCTTCGGGCCGCACCTGCTCGGTCCGGCCCCGGTGCGGCACATCCTGGTGCGGATCCTGGAGAACCTGCGGGCGGTGTACCGGCGGTCGGCGCGGGCCTCCGACGTCGAGTGGGTGTTGCGGATGCGGCTCGCACTCCCCGGCGCGGGCGCGGCCGAGATGCTGGAGCTCGGCAGCGCGATGGGGCAGCAGGGCCGGTGGATCGAGGGCGCGACGCTGCTCGAGTCCCGAGCGCCGGAGTTCCCTCGCCACACCGCCGCGCTCACCTACGCCGCGCGCGGCCTGCGGGCGCACCTGAACTGACGGCGCTGCCCCATCCCCGCTACGTGGTGCCCCCAACGCGGCATTGGCGGCCGGCTGATCACTTCCGTGCGCGGAAGATCCCCCATGTGAGGTCCCCGGCGTTGCCACCGTTCACCCAGTGCCCCAGCCCGGTCTTCATCCGCTCGAGGTAGTCGACGCTGACGACCTCGGCGAGCTCCGCGTCCCGTCGCGCGGTCTCGTCGAGGACACGCTGGTAATGGGCCGGCAGCTGGGACGTGAGGTCCTCGAAGTCCACGGTGGCCATGCCCACCCGGGACAGCTCGCGCCGGTAGAAGCCGGGCGAGGCCATCGTGTCGAGCTGGATCCGCTGCAGGATCGGCCGCAGGTTCTCCCGGGGGCAGCCGTCGACGCTCATAGGGTCGGTGAAGACGAGCGTGCCGCCCGGGTGCAGCACCCGCACCGCCTCCTCGACCGACCGCGTGCGGTCGCCGCTGTGCAGCAGCGCGTCCTGCGACCACACCACGTCGAAGGTGTTGTCCTCGAACGGCAGGTCCTCGAAGGAACCGTCGACGACGTCGACGCGGTCGGACAGCCCCTGCTCGGCGGTCAGCGCGCGGTTGCGCTCGTTCTCCACCTCGCTGAGGTTGAGGCAGGTGACGTGGCACCCGTGCTCGCGCGCGAGCAGGCGCGCGGCACCGCCGAACCCGGCGCCGAGGTCGAGCACCCGGGTGTCGGGGCCGAGATCGAGACCCGTCGCCATCCGCTCGATCGTGCGCCGGCTCGCGGCCGCGATGCCCTCGGTCGGGCTGTCGTAGATCCCGATGTGGATGTCCTCGCCACCCCAGATCGTGGCGTAGAAGTTGTCGGCGTCCTGCGAGTTGTAGTAGTTCCGCGCCGTGTGCACGGCAGGTGAGTAGAGCTCGGTCATCTCGTCGTCCCGTCGGTAGTGCTTCTCGGCGATGTGGACGAAGAAGTCCGGGTCGCCCTCGCTGTAGGTCTCCTGGAAGTCGCCGTAGGTCTCGATCCGCTGGAAGCCGACCTCCCGCATCAGCCTGCGCACGTAGTTCTTGCGCAACGGGAACATGTTCAGGTGGTACTCCGACTTGTCGGGGAACGTGTAGCGGAACCGCGCCAGACCATCGTCGACGTGCTCCGGTTCGGCGACGATGTCCTCGCCGCAGTAGTAGTACTGATGCTCGCTCGAGAAGCCGTGGTCGAGGATGGCGTCGTAGTTGCGCTGGTCGAGGATGAGCACGCCGTCGGGCTTGAGCACCGCGTAGAACTCGGCGAGCGCGCGCCGCCGGTCGCGTTCGGAGAACAGGTGGGTGAAGGAGTTGCCCAGGCACACGATCGCGTCGTACTGGCCATGGACGTCGCGGTTGAGCCAGCGCCAGTCGGCGCACACCACGCGCAGGATGTGACCGCCGTAGGTGTACCCATTGTGGAACGCCTTGGCCAGCATCTCGGGGCTGCCGTCCGCGCTGACGGTGTCGAAGCCCTCCTCCAGCAGCCGCACGGAGTGGAAGCCGGTGCCGGTCGCGACATCGAGCACCTGGCGCACGCCGCGGGCCTTGAGCTGGTCGACGAAGAAGCTGCCCTCACTCTCGTACCGGCGCTTCCAGTCGATCAGCTGGTCCCACTTCTCGACGAAACTGGTGACGTACTCCTCGACGTAGTGGTCGGTGTCGCGGATCTCGAGCGGGTTGTCGCCGAACTCCTGCCCGCCCGCGGCCGGAACCTCGGTCTTGCTCACATCGGCCATGGGGCTCACCTCGTCCTGCTGCGTCGTGCACCGGAGCCGGCCTCCGCGCTGCACGGCGATCGCGGCGTGCGATTACGTCGCGCTCGCGCAGCGCCACCCCGGGCGGCGCCGACACCGGACCGAGGGGAGACTGTTCTCTTTCCGTTTACGGTATCGGTGTCCAGGGAAGCGGGGAAGGGTCGTCGGTGTGGCAACAGCAATTCCGCGGATCGCAGGACGAATTAAGGTGATCGCGAAAAACGCTCCTACCAGGGACGATCCCGGCCACTCGCCACCCGGTCGGACGATCGTCGCCTTGCGAGATCCGCCTTCCTCCTGTACTATGCGCGCACGGGCGCGCGCCTGGACCAGGTGCGCGTAGGCGATCACGTTGTCGCGGTAGTTGCCGGTACTGCGGTCGAAGGACCCGCCACAGGTGATGAGCCGCAGGACCGGCTCGGTGGTGTCCGACCAGATCCGGTCGTAGGGCAGCTGGACTTTGTCGACCTGCTCCAGCGAATCGACGGCGAAGGTGGCCGCGCCGTCCTCGTGATGCACGGTCACCCGGTCGCCGGGCTGCAGCTCACGCAGCCGGTAGAACACGTCCGGGCCGCGCGGGCCTTGAGCCGGCGCAGCCCCTCGCTGCGGGCGATCGCGTAGAGCCACGGCCGAAGCCGGGTGGGGTCGCGAAGCCGGCGGAGTCGCTCGGCGAACAGCACGAAGGTGTCCGCGACCGCGTCGGCGGCCTCCTCGCGGTGGCGGAGCAGCGAATAACAGAAGTCGTAGAGCCGGTCCCCGTACCGGTCGTAGACAGCAGCGAAGGCGTCCCGGTCGCCGACCAGCACCCCGGCGACGAGTTGGGCGTCGTCCGGCTCGTTCGGCCCCTGTCCCTTCCTGCAGGCAGCGATGACCACGGGTAAGAGGAGGCGGCCGGCGAGTTCTTACGGTTTCTGCACGGCGCGCGATCAACGTCGTACCGGCGATGAACACGAGCGGCACGTGGTCGGGCTCGCCCCGGCGGGCAGCGCGAGCGGGCCGGGCTGAGGTCTTCCGAATCGCGACATCGGCGCGGCGCACGGTGGCATACTTCTGCCGGAAGTGGGAGAGACACGATGAGTGACGAGGACGACGCCCACCGCGGCCCGGTGGTCGGTCAACCGGCAGCCGGCGGATCGCTGCCGGGTGCTGCCCTTCCGTTCGGGGACGGCACCGCGATCCTGCGGACCGGCGGCGGTACCGCGCGCTACCTGATCGATCCCGGCCGCGCACCGCAGACCATCGCCGCGTTCCAGAAGGCGGCCGACGACATGCGGCTGCTGATCTCGCGGGCTGAGCGCCTCGGCACCATCGAACCGCCGGGCCTCGATGGTGTCAGCCGCAACGCGGTGAAGGAGATGGGCGAGTGGGCGATGGGTGAGCGGGGATCGCTGCGCATGGCGCTCGATGCCGGGGCGGCGAGCCTCGAGGCAGCCGCGGCGAACCTGCAGGCCCAGCTGGACGCGTTCCTGGCGGCGGAGGGCGTCAACACCATGCGGTCGGACGGATCGGCGCTATGAAGCGGCCGTTCGTGGTGGTAGCGGTGCTCGCCGCGGTAGCAGGCTGCTCGTCGACGGAGGCGGGAACGCCTGTCGAGTCGGTGGCCAGGCCAGCGGACCCCATCCCAGCGGTGCAGAACCCGAGGGACCTCACCGGTATCGCGCCGTGCGACATGCTGACCCAGGCGCAACTCGCGAGCGTGGGCTTCGACCAGCCAGGTGAGGTCGCGGCGTTCGAGGAGATCGACGGCATACCCGCATGCGTGTGGCAGGACGCGGCACGGACCCGGGAAGTCTCGGCGGCGGCGCTCATCGATGTCGACGCCTTGAGCAACCTCTACCTGCAGCGGGAGAGCTACGCGGTCTTCGAGCTCATCGACGTGGCGGGGCACCCGGCTGTATTGACGCAGAACATCGCGGGTGGGACGCGGTGTTCGCTCGTCGTCGGCGCAGCGGAGAGGCAGTCACTCGACGTCGACTTCACCACGATCGGAACGGGCACCGCGCTGCCGTGCCCGGAAGCGGAGCGGGTCGCGGAGGTCATCCTCGGCAACCTGCCGCCGGCGAGCTGAACGGGGGAGATTGATCGTGGGGACGAGCTTCGACTACAGCAACGCTGACCACACGACGATCTACGCGGAGATCAACGGGGGCGCCGGGGGTGAGCCGGTGGTCAACGCGAGTGACGGGTGGCGGGCCTTGGCGACGGAGTTGCTGCGCATCCAGCTCGATGTGGACGCTGCTGTGCACGGGATCGCCGTGGCGCAGCAGGGCGCGTCGGCGGATGCGGCGACGGCCGCGACGGAGCCCCTGGTGCCGTGGGTGTCGACGGCGCGGGAGATCGCGAACCAGCTCGCCGCGAATGTGACCTCGCAGGAGGAGTACTTCGCCCGCGCGAAGGCGGACATCCAGCCGGTGCCGGAGGTCTCCGACCCGAGCTTCACCGAGGACGCCTCGGAGTGGTTCGCGAACAAGGTCGACTTCATGCCGGGGCTGACCACGCAGCAGGAGCTCGACCAGCGCGCGGCGCAGGCCGCGGCACAGCGGGCTCGCGAGGTGATGGACACCTACCAGTCGAACTCGAACGGCAATCTCGAAACCCGGCCGATGTTCGTCCCACCGCCGACGGTCGCATCTGATCTCGCCGCGCCCGGCTTCAGCGCCACCGGGTCCCCGGGGAGCGGTGGCGGCGGGGGCCACGCGCCCGCGGGCGGCGGCGCACCGATCGGCGCAGC
>JALYQB010000305.1 GCA_030856045.1 Actinomycetota bacterium | reverse complement strand
GGACGCCGCGGACCGCGCGGGGCTGCACCGGTTACCTCGCGACGTCGACGCCACCCTGCGCGCGGTCGGTGACGCGGTGGCCGCGGGGCTCACCGAACGGGTCACCGTGGTGGCCGATGCCGCGGTCGCGCACCTGTTCCCGCCCGCCGAGCTGGCCGCGGTCCGCGCCGGGCTCGCGTGCCGACCGCCGCCGGTGGCGCTGCGCCCACCCGGTGCCCGGCCCGCGGGTGCGGACGACAAGCTGCTGGTGGCGATGGGGTTCTCCGGGGGGCTGGGCCTCGGCAGGCTGGCGGTGCTGCCGCTGGTCGGGACCGTCGCCGTGGCCCTGCCGGTGTCGATCGTCCTCGGCGTCGGCGCCGGGTGGTGGCTCGCGCGTACCCGCCGTCACGCCGCGGACCGCGCGCACCTCGCGCAGTGGCTCGCGGACGTCCTGGCGGAGGCCCGCGCGGCGCTCGACCAGGCCGTCGCGGCACAGTTGATCGACGTCGAGCAGCAGCTGTCCCTGCTCCTGGACGATGCGCTGGAGCGTCGCCTCGCCGCCGTCGACTCGGAGCTGCGGGAGGTCGACCGCGCCCTGCGGATGGACGCCGCCGAGCGCACCCGCACCCTCGAGGCGCTCCGCGCGCAGGCCGCGGAGGTTCGCGCGGGCAGGCAGGAGGTCGCCGGCCTGCTCGCCCACGTCCGCAGGCTTCGGGACCGGCCCGCTGCCGAAGGGAACCGGCCCGCTGCCGGAGGGAACCGCCAGGCCCTACCGTGACGTCCCATGCACATGCCCGACGAGCACGACATCACGGTGCACCTCCCCGGCGGCGCCGAAATCGAGCCGGAGGTGCCCGGCCACGACACCGACGGCGACGGCGTGGCGGACAGCGTCGTGCTCCTCGGCGACGACGGCGAGGTCACGATCGTCAGCGACGCGGACGGTGACGGTAGCGCCGACCTGGCCGTCGAGATCACCGCGCGGGGCGAGATCACCGTCGCCGAGCACACCGGGGACGGGGAATGGGCCGTGCTCAAGCGGGCCCACCTCGGTGACGGGCCGGCACCGCGCGCGGACGACCGGGACGGTTGGGCGCCCGCCGTCGAGTCACACGTCGACTCTCCGGTCACCGTCGATCCCGCCACCGGTGAGTGGATCAAGTGACCCCGCTCCGCGAGCCGCGAACGTCGCGAACGCCGCGCCCTGTCCCGCCCGGGGGAAGGGCATAGCAGAAACCGTTGATGACGAATCACGCATCACAGCGGCTCTGTGATGCGCTTTTCGTCATCAGAGCTTCGACCTCACATCCTTCCCGTCGAGGGTGACAGACAGTGATAGGTAACGCATCGTGACACCCGATCTTTGCGCCTACCGCAGCGCCGCCGAGCTCCTCCTCGCGGTGCGGGACCACCACCGGCTCACCCAGCGCCAGCTCGCCGAGCGCAGCGGAGTCGGGCAGGGGCAGCTCGCGCGGTATGAGTCGGGCGAGGTGGAGCCCGGTCTGGCGGCCCTGCGGCGGGTGCTGCGCAGCGTCGGGTGGCTGCCGACGCTGGGCCTCGAACCCACCGCGGCGGCGCTCGACGAGCAGCTCACCCCCCTGCTGCCGGTGTGCGTCGACGCCGAGGCTGCCGGCGCGCGGGTCGTGATCGGCGGGGAGGTCGCCGCCGTTCTGCAGGGCGTGCCGATCCGCTCCACCGACCTGCGGTTCCTGGTGCTGGAGCCTGACCTGCGGACGTTGCTCGACACGGCGCACCGCCGCCACTGTGCCGTCGAGCGGCCCGATCCCCGCGACGACCACGGACCTGCGCAGTGGCTGATCTGGAGTGGTGAGGTGCCTGCCCGGGTCGACGTGGTGGCGGTGCTGCCGCCGTCCCGCGCGGTCGAGTGGCTGGAGTGCCGACTGCACGCGGTGGACGTCGCCGAGCTGCTGACGTCGGGGGCGCTCGGACCCGCCGCGGCCGCGCTGGCCGGGAGGTGGCTCGAGCGGGGTTAGGGTCCGGGGGTGAGCGCCATCGACGCGGAGTTCCTCGCCCTCCCCCTCCGGGCGATCGCCGACGCAGCGCTCGAGCGGGCAGGCGCGCGAGGCGCCGAGCACGCCGACGTACGTATCGAGCGGATCACCGGGCAGGTCCTGCGGCTGCGCGACGGCACGGTGTCCACGGCGCGCGACAGCGAGACCGTCGGCGTCGCCGTGCGGGTGATCGTCGACGGCACGTGGGGGTTCGCGTCGCACGTCGAGCTCACTCCGCAGGCCGCGGTGCGCGCCGCCGAGCGGGCCGTCCAGGTCGCCGTCGCGCTGCGCCCGTGCAGCGGTGAGCGCGTGGAGCTCGCCGACGAACCCGTGCACGCCGACGCCGTGTGGGTCGGTGGGCACGGGATCGACCCGCTCACCGTGCCCACCGCGGAGAAGGTGGCGCTGCTCGGGGAGTGGTCCGCGCGGCTGCTCGCCGCCGACGGCGTGGCGCACACCGACGCGCTGTTCCTGGCCGAGCGCGAGACGAAGTTCTACGCCGACTCCGCGGGCACCACCACGACCCAGCAGCGGGTGCGGATGCACCCCACGATCACCGCGATCGCCGTCGACCGGGCCGCCGGGTCGTTCGAGTCGATGCGCACGGTGGCGCCGCCGACGGCCCGCGGCTGGGAGTATCTCACCGGGACCGGCTGGGACTGGGACGGCGAGCTCGCCCGGCTGCCGGAGTGGCTCGCCGAGAAGGTGACGGCGCCGAGCGCGCAGGCGGGCCCGACCGACCTGGTGATCGACCCGACGAACCTGTGGCTCACCATCCACGAGTCCGTCGGGCACGCGACCGAGTACGACCGCGCGATCGGCTACGAGGCCGCCTATGCGGGCAGCTCGTTCGCGACGCCCGACCTGCTCGGCACGCTGCGGTACGGCTCGCCGGTGATGCACGTGACCGCGGACCGCACCGCGCCGCACGGCCTCGCGACCATCGGCTACGACGACGACGGCGTGGCCACGTCGCAGTGGGACCTCGTCCGCGACGGCACGCTCGTCGGCTACCAGACCGACCGGGTCTTCGCGCGGCGGCTCGGGCTGGCGCGCTCGGCGGGCTGCGCGTTCGCCGACTCACCGCACCACGTGCCGATCCAGCGGATGGCCAACGTGTCGTTGCAACCCGACCCGGCGACCGACCGCACCGTCGAGGAGCTGATCTCGGGTGTCGACCACGGCATCTACGTCGTCGGCGACCGGTCGTGGTCGATCGACATGCAGCGCTCCAACTTCCAGTTCACCGGCCAGCGCTTCTACCGCATCGAGGGCGGTCGGCTCGCGGGGCAGCTGCGCGACGTCGCCTACCAGGCCACCACCACCGAGTTCTGGGGTGCGATGGAGGCGGTGGGTGGGCCGTCGTCCTGGCTGCTCGCCGGGGCGATGAACTGCGGCAAGGCGCAGCCGGGGCAGGTCGCGGCGGTCAGCCACGGCTGCCCGCCCGCGCTGTTCCGCGGTGTGAACGTCCTCAACACCCGCGAGGAGGGCGGCCAGTGACCGACGACGCACTCTTTCCCGCGGAGGAGGCATGTTGCTAGCCCCCGACGAGCTCACGGAGATCGCGCTGGGGGCGTCGAAGGCCGATGGGTGCCTGGTGCTGCTCACCGACACCAGCGAGGCGACGCTGCGCTGGGCGAACAGCACGATGACCACCAACGGCCACACGACCTCCCGCCGGTTCACGGTGATCTCGGTGGTGGGTGGGTCCGTCGGCGTGGTCGCAGGCACGGGGACGGGCGCGGACGAGGTGCGCGCGGTCGTCGCCACCAGCGAGGAGGCCGCCCGGCAGTCCGGGCCCGCTCGCGACGTCGCCCCGCTCGTCGAACCGGCGGCCGCGGGCGGGATCGACGCCGGCTTCACCGAGCCCGCGGCCGGCACGTCCATCGACGTGTTCCGCCGGCTCGCGGGAGAGCTGGCCGACGCCTTCGACACCGCGCGGCGCGACGGGCGGCTGCTCTACGGCTTCGCCGAGCACCGCGTCGAGACGACGTGGCTCGCGTCGTCGACCGGGCTGCGGCGGCGGTGGGTGCAGCCGGGTGGCACCGTCGAGCTCAACGGCAAGGTCGCCGACGACCTGGCCCGCTCGGCGTGGGCAGGCGCGTACACGGCCGACTTCACCGACGTCGACCTCGGCGCGCTGGCCGCGGAGGTGCACCGGCGGCTGGCCTGGTCCGCCCGGCAGCTCGAGCTCCCCGCCGGGCGCTACGAGACCGTGCTGCCACCGTCCGCCGTCGCCGACCTGATGATCAACCTGGCGGCGTCGATGGACGGGCGCCCGGCGCACGAGGGCCGGTCGGCGTTCGCCGCGCCCGGCGGTACCCGCCTCGGCGAGCGGTTGACCGACCTCCCGCTCACGCTGGCCACCGACCCGGCAGCGCCCGGTCTCGCGACGGAGCCGTTCCTCACCACCACGGCGTCGGGTGACGCCGTGAGCGTGTTCGACAACGGCGCGCCGCTGGAGCGGGTCGACTGGCTGCGCGACGGGGTCGTGCACGCGCTGGCCTACCCTCGCGCGGCCGCGGCCGAGCTCGGCGCCACGTTCACCGCTCCCCCGGCGAATCTGCTGCTCGAGGGGGGATCCGGGGCCTCGACCGAGGACCTGGTCGCGTCGACGGAGCGGGGGCTGCTGCTCACCTGCCTCTGGTACATCCGCGAGGTCGACCCCACGTCGCTGCTGCTGACCGGGCTCACCCGCGACGGCGTCTACCTCGTCGAGCGCGGTGAGGTGGTCGGCCAGGTGAACAACTTCCGCTTCAACGAAAGCCCACTGGACCTGGTGCGGCGGGCCACGGAGGTCGGGGCGACCGGCAGGGCGGTCGGCCGGGAGTGGAAGGACTGGTTCCCCCGTACCGCCATGCCCCCGGTGCGGGTGCCGGATTTCGCGATGTCCTCGGTGAGCCGCGCCAGCTGATCTGGATCGATTCCGACATCGGTCCTGTGGTATATTTCTCACCTTTTCGGTTGGTTCCCGGTGGTGCGCCAGAGTTAACCTCGTCGTCACCCGGCCCACTGAGGAGACAGCGCATGACCGCTTCGACCAGCCATCCGAAGCTGCTCGCCTGGGTGCGGGAGATCGCAGACCTGACCACGCCCGACCGCATCGTGTGGTGCGACGGTTCCGAGGACGAGTGGAGCCGGATGACGGCGCGGCTGGTCGAGGCGGGCACGGTCGTTCCGCTCGAGCAGAAACCCAACTCGTTCTGGTGCGCGTCGGACCCGTCGGACGTCGCGCGGGTCGAGGAGCGCACGTTCATCTG
This sequence comes from Actinomycetota bacterium, assembly GCA_030856045.1. Taxonomy (GTDB): domain Bacteria; phylum Actinomycetota; class Actinomycetes; order Mycobacteriales; family Pseudonocardiaceae; genus JALYQB01. The sequence goes on along the minus strand of JALYQB010000305.1, from coordinate 4,184 downwards.
CTCGGTCGACGAGCGGGACTGCGGTGCGACCAACAACTGGATGCACCCGGACCAGATGAAGAAGATCATGACCGACCTGTACCGCGGGTGCATGCGCGGTCGGACGATGTACGTGATCCCGTTCTGCATGGGACCGCTGGGTACCGAGAAGCCGATGCTGGGCGTCGAGCTCACCGACTCCGAGTACGTCGTGTGCTCGATGAAGATCATGACCCGGATGGGCGCCGCGGCGCTCGAGCGCTTCGGCGAGGATGCGGCGTTCGTCGGCTGCCTGCACTCGGTGGGCGCACCGCTGGCGCCGGGCGAGGCGGACGTCCCGTGGCCGTGCAACGACACGAAGTACATCACCCAGTTCCCCGAGGAGCGGACGATCTGGAGCTACGGCTCCGGCTACGGCGGCAACGCGCTGCTCGGCAAGAAGTGCTACGCGCTGCGGATCGCCTCGGTGATGGCCCGCGACGAGGGCTGGCTCGCCGAGCACATGTTGATCCTGAAGCTGATCTCGCCGGAGCAGCAGACCTACTACGTCACGGCGGCGTTCCCCTCGGCCTGCGGCAAGACGAACCTCGCGATGCTGGAGCCGACCATTCCCGGCTGGAAGGTCGAGACGCTGGGCGACGACATCGCCTGGCTGCGGTTCGGCGAGGACGGCAGGCTCTACGCCGTCAACCCGGAGTACGGCTTCTTCGGCGTTGCGCCGGGCACCAACTGGAAGACCAACCCGAACGCGATGCGCACCCTCGAGCAGGGCAACTCGATCTTCACCAACGTCGCGCTGACCGACGACGGCGACGTCTGGTGGGAGGGCATGGAAGACCGGCCCGAGCACCTCACCTCGTGGCAGCACGAGGATTGGACGCCTGCCGACGGCGAGGCCGGGACCCCCTCCTCACACCCGAACTCGCGGTACTGCACGCCGATGGCCCAGTGCCCGGTGCTCGCGCCGGAGTGGGACGACGCGGCGGGCGTGCCGATCTCCGCGATCATCTTCGGCGGTCGCCGCGCCACCACTGTGCCGCTGGTCAACGAGGCGTTCGACTGGCAGCACGGCGTCTTCCTCGCCGCCACCCTGTCGTCGGAGAAGACCGCGGCGGCGGTGGGCAACCTCGGCGAGGTGCGTCGGGACCCGATGGCGATGCTGCCGTTCATGGGCTACAACGTCGGCGACTACTTCCAGCACTGGATCGACGTGGGCAAGGGCGCGGACGCCCAGCAGCTCCCGAAGATCTTCTACGTGAACTGGTTCCGCCGGGGCGACGCTGAGATCGATTCTGCGGGACACCCGCGCCCGGGGCGGTTCCTGTGGCCGGGGTTCGGCGAGAACAGCCGGGTGCTCAAGTGGATCATCGAGCGTATGGAGGGCACCGCCGCCGCCACAGAGACGGCGATCGGGCGGGTGCCGACCCCCGACCAGATCGACCTCGACGGGCTCGACACGCACAAGGCACCCGTCGCCGACGTCGCCGCCTCGCTGCAGGTGGACCTCGATGAGTGGCGCGCGGAGATCCCGCTGATCGAGGAGTGGTTCGGCAAGGTCGGCGACGCGCTGCCCACGTCGATGCGCGACGAGCTCGAGGCCCTGAAGCAGCGCCTCGCCTGAGCTAGCATCCGCTGCATGTCGTCGGAGTCGTCGCGGTCGCACGCCCACCCCGCGCTGCACTGGAGCAACTGGAACCTGCTGCTGCTCGTGCCGCTGCTGATGCTCGTGACACCGGTGTTCAACCGGGACGAGCCGCGGCTGTTCGGGTTCCCGTTCTTCTACTGGTACCAGTTCCTCTGGGTGCCGGTCGGGGTGCTCTGCGTGGCGATCGTCTTCGCCAAGACCAGGCACATCACCGGACCGGTGGATCGCGACGAGCCGGTCGACGGTGAGCGCCGGTGACCGCCCAGTGGACCGAGCTGGTCGTCTTCACGCTGCTGTTCGGCCTCGTCACGGTCATGGGCTTCTGGGCCGCGCGGTGGCGGGCCGGGTCGACGCTGGAGCACCTCGACGAGTGGGGCCTCGGCGGCCGCAAGTTCGGCGCGTGGATCACCTGGTTCCTCGTCGGCGGTGACCTCTACACCGCGTACACGTTCGTCGCGGTGCCCGCGCTGATGTTCGGTGCGGGCGCGATGGGCTTCTTCGCGCTGCCCTACACGGTGCTCATCTACCCGCTGGTGTTCATCCCGCTGCTGCGGATGTGGTCGGTGTCGCGGATCCACGGGTACGTGACGCCCGCCGACTTCGTGCGCGGGCGGTACGGCTCGTCGATCCTGGCGCTGCTGGTGGCGATCACCGGGATCGTCGCGACGATGCCCTACATCGCGCTGCAGCTCGTCGGGCTCGAGGCGGTGCTGCGGACGATGGGTCTGAACGGGCTCGGCCTGCTGGGGCACGCGCCGCTGTTCGTGGCGTTCCTGATCCTCGCCGTCTACACCTACCGGTCCGGCCTGCGGGCCCCGGCGCTCATCGCGTTCGTCAAGGACCTGCTCATCTACGTGGTCATCATCACCGCGATCGTCTACCTGCCTGCGAAGCTGGGCGGCTGGGGCACCATCTTCGACGACGCGGCGGCCAAGTTCGCCGCGACCGAGAAGGCGTCCGACGGCCTGCTGCTCGGCGGCAACAACCAGCTGCAGTACGCCACGCTGGCGCTCGGCTCGGCACTGGCGCTGTTCCTGTACCCGCACTCGCTGACCGGTGTGCTCGCCGCGCGCGGCCGCAACGTGATCAAGCGGAACATGGTCGCGCTGCCGGCGTACTCGCTGCTGCTCGGGCTGCTGGCGCTGCTCGGCTTCGCGGCCATCTCCGCGGGCGTGGAGCCGATCGTCAACAACGCGACCGGCAGGCCGGACAGCAACACGATCATCCCGGTGCTGTTCGACAACGAGTTCCCGTCCTGGTTCGCCGGCGTGGCGTTCGCGGCGATCGGGATCGGGGCGCTGGTGCCGGCGGCGATCATGTCGATCGCGGCCGCGAACCTGTGGACCCGCAACATCTACAAGGAGTTCCTGCGCCGCGACGCCACCCCGAAGCAGGAGGCGCAGCAGGCGAAGCTCGCCTCGCTGGTCGTGAAGCTCGGTGCGGTGCTGTTCATCGTCGGCGTCGACCCGCAGTTCTCCATCGACCTGCAGCTCATCGGCGGTGTGGTCATCCTGCAGACGCTGCCGATGGTCGCTATCGCGCTCTACACCCGGTGGTTCCACATCTGGGGGCTGGTGGCCGGCTGGGTCGCGGGCATGGCGTGGGGCTTCGTGATGCTCTACGGAATCCCCAACCCCGCGGCGGACAAGGAGCACTTCGGTGGCTCGGCGCTGCCGCTGAGCGACCTGTCGCTGCTCGGCTGGGCACCGTTCGGTGACTCCGCGGTGCAGATCTACGTCGGCTTCGTCGCGTTGCTCGGCAACCTCGTGGTGGCGGTGCTGGTGACCCTGGTGCTGCGGCGGGCGGGGGTCTCTAACGGGACGGACGAGACCGAGGCGCGGGACTACCACGCCGACGAGGGCGATCCTCGGTTGAAACCGGTGGCGGACGTGCTGGAGCAGCCCTCGGCCACCTGAGCCGGGAAGGACCCCGCGCTGGACTCGTATCCGGACGATCTCATGGTCTGTTGGGGTACTGTTGGGGTATGACCGTGTCGTTGGAGGAGGTTCCCTTCACCGAGTTCATCCAGCGGCCCACCGCCGCCACCGGGCGGCTCGCGACTGTGCGCGCGCTCCGGCTGCGGCGGCGCGATGCCGACGATCTCGTCGTCATGTCAGCGACCCGGGCCGAGCATGAACGAGAGGTCATCGAATTCACCGCTCGCTTGCTCAGTTCTCTGCTTCATCATTCCGGCGGTCCCGCACTCATTCAGGACCTGCTTCCCGAGGTTCTGCCCTGGGTGCGGTTTTTGCCCGCTGCCGACCGCCACATCCTGGTCCGAGAGTTCGTCGACATGGCCGAAGCCGCCGCGTCGATCGACAACGTGGCGCTGATCGCTCAACTACTCGTCGAATGGCGCCATACCGCCGAAGTACATGCCGACCCTGAACTGCACGCCCTGCTGTCGACGCCCCGCGGAGAGGACCACGGCCCGGCGTTGCCCCCTGATCCCCATGACGGCGAGTGAGCCCGAAACATGGAGTCTGCGGCGCGCCTTCGAGGTCGTCCGTAGCACCACTCGGCCGGTTTCTTCCACGGAACGGCAGCACAGGCTCCGCGG
>JALYQB010000255.1 GCA_030856045.1 Actinomycetota bacterium | reverse complement strand
TAGTCATTCTTCGGATACTGCCGGATCTGACGCTCAACCCAGCCAGCCACACCCCTGCGGTCCTCTTGACGAGCCACTTCGTCCAGGCCGTCGAGCAACACCACGCAGTCGCCGTCGCGTAACCGTTGCTCGAGCCAGCCGGCCGGCTCCTCGGCGCGGTACCGTCCGAGCATGCCGCGCAGCAGGTCAGGCAGTGCGACATCCGGCGTCGAGACAATCGCGGCGACATGATCACGCAAAAAAAGCAGTATCGGTACCGTGCGCCGCCGACCTCGGCGAGCGCGGCAGACCTGCCGGGCGGTGTGCCGCAAGAGCGTGGTCTTCCCACTGCCAGGAACACCGACGACCGCCAAGACCACTGGTTGCGGACGGTCAAGAAAGTCCCCGAGCGAATGGCGATCGGTCACCTCCGCGGGCAGTTCGGCCAGCAAACCCCCCGACACCTGATGTGGCGCCCGGAACGCGAGACTCACGTCGATGAAGACCTCATCCAGCTCCGGTGTATAGTAGCCGACAGTCGCAAGACCCTTGAGATCGATGAAGCGTAAGCTGCCCAGGACGTACTCCCGATATCGCCGGTCGAAACGGGAAACCCACCGCCCCAATGCCCGATCGACGCGGTCGACGATCCGCTCCCGCCAACGCTTCCGCAACTCCCCGGCGATCTCCCCGGCGAAGGCCATTGCTGCAACCAGGGCCGCATAGACGATGAGGAGAACCACTGCGATTACCGGATGGTCCACCACAAGATCCCGCCACACCCTCGCAACAGCGACCGGTGGGCCGCTCGCCGCCACGACCCATCCGATGCGCGCCGCCAACCGGCCCTTGCCCGCCATCGACCACGATCCCTCGTCCGCCCCGACCCCTGGAAGCACGGATCGAAGTATGCGCGTTTGCGCAGCTGCCCCCGCCCGCAAGGTGAGGCGTTCGCGCTACCTGCGAGGAACGCGACCGGGCGTGCTCACCCCCGCTCGCCCGACGCACGCGCTCGATGCCAGCCACACCGGCCAGGACTACACCGCGCTTTACCAGCTACACAGCCGGCATCGACCGCGCCTGAGTGCCCCCGGCCAACGATCGGTAGCGACCCCAGCGCTCACCGGTCGGCGGCGCCCTCCTGGCGGCCACGCAGCAGCTCCAAGATCTGCCGCTGCGTATCGTCAATCCCGTCGAGCCGACCGTCAATCCCGTCGAGCCGTCCGCCAATCCCGTCGAGCCGTCCGTCGAGCCGGTCGAGGCGGCCCACCTGCTGCTGCAGGACCTGCTGGATCTCGCCGAGGTCCGTGGTATGTCCACGCTGAGTCTCGGCGACAGTGCTCAGCAGCTCATAAACGTCGTCGACGTCGTGGCGCGGCTGCCGCACCACGGGGCTGCTCTCGGGCCCGGACATACGCTGCACGGTACGGCCTGAAGCCGCGGCCGCCGCCAGCTGCCCGGCCTCGCCCGGATCGCCATGGTCTCGTAGTGGGCGCGCCGCGATCGGACCATGATCACTGATTGGCGACCGGATGTGGCGCAAGGCGCAGCATACGGTCGCGAAACAGTGATCTTCCTGCTCCGGGAGGCCGCCTGGGTAGGGAGTTCTCGTTTCGGGGTCAGCCCTGGGCGGCGCCGATGAAGCCCATCTCCTGCAGCCACTCGCGGGCGACGGTGCGCTGGTCGACGCCCTCGGACGACTTCCGGGTGTTCAGCGTCTGCATGACTTCCTGGGTGAGTGCCGTGGCGATCGGCTCGAACACCTTCTCGACGTCCGGGTTCTGGCGGTAGGCATCATCCCGGATCGCGATCGCGGCGTTGTAGAACGGGTGATATGACCGGTCGTCCTCGAGCACCCGCAGATCCAGGCCCTTGATACGGCCGTCGGTGGTGAACACCTCGCCGAACAGGCAGTCGGCCGGGTTGGCGGTGGCCGCGTACACGGCGTTGGTCTCCAGCACCGTGGGGTCGGTGGGCAGCTGGAACTCGTAGGTCTGCTGGTAGCCGGGCAGCCCGTCGGCCCGGTTCAGGTACTCGCTCTCGACGCAGGTGGGACCGGTTCCGCCGTTCCGGTAGAAGGCGGCCATGTCCGACTGCGTGCGGAGGTTGAGCTCGGCGGCCTTCGACTCGAGGACCGCGAACGCATAGGTGTTGTTGAAGCCGGACGGGGTCAGCCAGTGGATGTCGTTCTCCTGCAGGTCCCGCTTGGCCACCACCTGGTACTGCTCTGCGGGGTCCTGGATGGGCTCCTCGCCGAAGAAGCTGACCCACGCGGTGCCGGTGTAGTCCCAGTACAGGTCGATCTCCCCGCCGACCAGCGCCTGGCGGGTGACGTTGGTCCCGCCGACGTCGCAGCTGTTGGTCACCTCCGCTCCGGTCGACTGCAGCGCGGCGACCGCGATCTCGCACAGCACCAGCTGCTCGTCGAAGTCCTTCCCACCGACGATGTACGAGGCATCCGACAGGTCCACCGACTCCGCGAGGCTTCCCGCGCCCGCAGCCGGGCCGGTGTCCTCGCTGAGCCCGCCGCAGCTCGCGAGCGTGATCATGGCTACGGCAGCGCCCGCTGCCACCCCGGTGGTCCGTCGACGACGCCGGGTCGATCCCATCTGAACGGTCATCTGCTCTCTCACTCTCTGTTCGCTACCAACCAGGTCCCGGCGTGCACGGCACTCAGCCCACGCCGCTCACCAACCGCTCGGCCACGGCGGCCAGCCAGTCGACGAGTAACGCCAGCGCGGCCACGATCGCGGCGACGACGAACGCCGCCTCCGCACGGCCCAGCTTGATCATGCTCAGCAGGGGGTCGCCGAGCCCCCCGGCGCCGATGAACGTGGCGAGCACGGCGGTGCCGACGTTGAGCACCAGCGCCACCCGGATGCCGGCCACCATCACCGGCACCGCCAGCGGCAGCTCGACCCGCCGCAGCGTCTGCGAGGACGACATCCCCATCCCCCTGGCCGCCTCGATCAGCGCCGGATCCACCTGCCGGAGCCCGACGACCGTGTTCATGAGCACCGGCAGCAGCGACGCGAGCACCAGGGCGGCGATCGCGCTCCGGGCTCCGAACCCGAGGGGGCTGAACGCGAGGAGCACGATCACGCCCAGCGGGGGCAACGCCTGCATGAAGCCGCCGAACGCCAGGAACGCCTCGCGGAACCGCGGCCGCACGAACGGGCGGCTGAGCACGATGCCCGCCGGCACCGCCAGCGCGATGACGATCACGGTGGAGTAGGCGGTGAGCGACAGGTGCTCGCGCAGCCGCGCCGCGAGGTTGTCGAGGTCCAACGCGTTGCGCTCCGGGAAGCGGCGCGGATCGTCCAGGTCGGTCGTCGCGAGGTAGAACGCCACCGCGCCCAGGACCACGGCGATCACCGCGGGAGTCACCAGCAGGCCGCGGTTGCGCTGGAGCCGGTCCGCGGTGCGCCGGGTGGCGGTGGAGCCGGCCGGGCCCGTCGCGATCGAGGTCATGACCGGCGCCGCTTCGGTCGCAGGTCACCGACGAGCGCGTCCCAGCGCAGCGCGCCGCGAGGCGCACCGTCGTCGTCGACCACCACCACCAGCGCGGCCCGGCCGTCGAGCATCACGTCGACGGCGTCGTACACCGTCCCGGACATCGGCACGGTCACCATCGGTGTCTGCTCGGCGATACCCGGCAGGTGCAGCCACCGGGCGGGGCGGCCGGCGTCGTCGACCGCGAGCACGGGGTGGCCGTCGGCCGGTGCACCCCCGGTCGAGACCACGATCTCCTCGAGCTCGAGCCTGCCCAGCTCCAGCAGCGACAGCCGCCGCACCGCCGCACCGCTGCCCACGAAGTCGGCGACGAAGTCGTTCGCCGGGTGGGTGAGCACCTCGTCGGGGGTGTCGTACTGCTCGAGTCGCCCGCCCTGGCCGAAGATCGCGATCCGGTCGCCGAGCTTGACCGCCTCGGACAGGTCGTGGGTGACGAAGCAGATGGTCTTGGCGATCTGCTGCTGCACCACCAGGAACTCGTCCTGCAGCCGCTCGCGGGTGATGGGGTCGATGGCCCCGAACGGCTCGTCCATCAGCATCACCGGGGGATCGGCCGCGAGCCCCCGCGCGACCCCGACCCGCTGCTGCTGCCCGCCGGAGAGTTGCCGCGGGTAGCGGTCCCGGAAGTCACGAGGCTCAAGGCCCACCAGGTGGAGAAGCTCGTCCACCCGCTCGGCGATCCGGTTGCGGTGCCAGCCGAGCATCTTCGGGACGGTCGCGATGTTGTCGCCGATGGACAGGTGCGGGAAGAGCCCCACCTGCTGGATGACATACCCGATCCGGCGGCGGAGCCGGTCCGGGTTGACGGCGGTGACGTCCTCACCGTCGAGAACGATCCGGCCGCTGGTCGGCTCGATCAGCCGGTTCATCATCTTCAACGTGGTGGTCTTGCCGCAGCCGGACGGCCCGATGAGCATCACGATCGCGCCCTCCGGCACCTCGAAGCTCAGGTCGGTGACCGCGGGACTGTCCTGCTTCGGGTAGGTCTTGCTGACGTTCTGCAGTGCGATCATCGGACGCTGCGTGCGGTCGCGGGAGCCCTGGGCACTCGTGGACTGAGCCGTTTCAGACACGGATCCCCCTCGGGGTGACGAAACGCTGGATGATGCCGAAGATGATCTCGAAGACGGCGGCGACCAGGAGGCAGGCGAACGTGCCGACCATGACGTCGGTGAAAGCACCCTCGGTGCCGAGGCCCTTGAGTCCGTCGTCGACGAGCTCGCCGAAACCGACATCACTGATGATCGCGGCCACGACGGCGATCCCGATCATGATCAGGACGGCCACCCGGATACCGGAGATGATCACGGGTGCGGCCAGCGGGAGCTGAATGCGCACCATCCGGCGGGTCGGACCCATACCGACGCCCTTCGCGGCCTCGAGCACTGCCGGATCCACCGAGGACAGCCCGGCGACCGTGTTGCGAAGGACGGGATAGAGGCCGTAGATCGCGAGGCCGACGACGGCGGTCTGCGTCCCGAGGCCGAGTATCGGCTGGAGCAGGCCGAACAGGGCCAGCGAGGGCACGGTCAGCGCGGCGGAGAAGGCCAGCAACAGCCCCTCCTGCCCGCTGCTGCGCAGCGACCGCGACCATGACGGCGGCGTGAGCCGGTTGGTGTGCAGCACCAGGGCGAGCGCGACCGAGACCACGGTGGCGATGCCCACCGAATAGAGCACCAGCAGGAAATGCGACCGAGCGTAGAAGACGAGCTCATCCTGGTTGTCCGACAGGTACGCCAGGAACGAGTCCATCACACCCCTTCCATCGTGCACGACACCGCCGGGCCAGCCGGGTTCACCGCGAACCGTCGTTTTGTGACTGTGACAAGTTACGACTGTGACAAGTCGCGACCGTGACAACCTGGCGGGGATGTTAACGGACAGTCATCGCCATCGTCACTCCTTCAGCCGAGCGAACGTGGAACGCGGTGAAGAGTGTAACCATACCGTGACCGTGTCGGTGTCTACGGCACAGGAAGTGGTGAGCGCGGTCGGGTCACTCCCCGACGTGAGCGGCACACCGAGTCAGATCAGAGGTCGATTGCGAGGCGGAGCAGCGCGTCGACCTGTTCGCGGACGGCGGGGTCGGCCAGGCCGTAGGACTGCGTCAAGGTGCCGCGGTAGACCCGGGTCAGCCCGCGCTGCACGTTCAGCCATCGCTGCTCACCGTCGACGAGGACCGGCACGACCAGCAGCAGGGGGCCGGGGTCCTCGGCATCCGCCTCGACTCCGTAGAGCATCGTCACGCCCTGGTCGATCAGAATCTGCGAGGTCACCAGCACGATGACCCGGTCCCGCAGCGACGACGGAGATCTCCACAGCTCACCCCGCCGCACGCTGCTCCCCACCGGGCCGCCACGTAGCGACCTCGTCCTCATCGAGCGCGGCAGTGCGCTCGTCGGCCCGCGCCTGCTGCTCGGGGGCGACCCGGGGTCGCTGAGACGACCAGGCGTGCCGGCGTACGAGGCTCGACATCCACGCGGAGAGCGACATGCCTTCGATCTCCGCGGCGCGCCGCGCGAGCAGCAGTGATCCAGCGTCCATACTCAGACTGATCTTCTCGGTTGATGCCACCGGACAATCCTACCAAGCAGTCGTGTCGGCAACGACGGCTGCGGCCGCCCGACCGATACTTCGGCGACGACCGGGTGCGGCCGGTGGGAGCTGACTGCGCACCATCCGGCGGGCCGGACCCAACCGACGCCCTTTCGCGGCCTCGAGCACCGCCGGGTCCACCGAGGACAGCCCGGCGACCGGTCGTCACTCCCCGACGGTCGCCACCCCCGCCGGGCGCGGTGCCTGCTCGCGTCCGTCCGGGACGGCTCCGGCGCCGTTCGACCGCGCCGGAGCCGGCGGCTCGGACTGCGGTTCGCTCGCCGCCACCGCGGGCGCGGGGACGTGCCCCCGGACCGGCCCGACCCGCCGTTCCCGCAGCGGGTCACGGGACAGGTCCACCCACAGCGCCACGCAGAGTCCGAGCAGGATCAGCACGAACGGCGTCGACGCGAGGATCGTGAACGTCTGCAGCGCCTGCAAGCCGTCGACGGTGAGCAGCACCGCGGCGACGGCACCGGTCATCACCGCCCACAGCACCACCAGCGGCGTCCACGGCTCGGTGCGGCCCCGCGACGACAGCGTCGACAGCACCAGCGCGCCCGCGTCGGCCCCGCTCACGAAGAAGATCGACGTCAGGAGGATGACGAGGATCGCGGTGACGGTGAAGAACGGGAACTGCTGCAGCGCCACGAAGAACCCGGCCGCCTCGTCGCCCTGGCCTGCGATGTCCACCCCGCCGCGCTGCAGGTCGATGGCCGCGCCGCCGAAGACGATGAACCACAGCGCGCTGACCACCGAGGGCACCAGCAGCACGCCGAGCACGAACTCGCGGATCGTGCGCCCGCGTGAGATGCGCGCGATGAACGTCCCGACGAACGGCGTCCAGGAGATCCACCACGCCCAGTAGAAGATCGTCCAGTTGGCCAGCCAGTCGCCGCCGGTGAACGACGCGGAGTGGAAGCTCATCGGGACGAGGTTGGTGAAGTACTCGCCGACCGCGGACGGGATCAGGTTGAGGATGAAGATGGTCGGCCCGACCACGAACACGAACAGCACCAGCAGCGCCGCGAGCACCATGTTGGTGTTCGACAACCACTTGATGCCGCGGGAGACACCGCTGGCCGCGGACAGGATCACGAACACCGTGAGCACGCAGATGGTGACGATCGCGATCGTGACGCTCGGGTTCTCCGAGTACGCGCCCGTCTGCAGCAGGCTGATGCCGGCCGCGATCTGCAGCGCACCGAGCCCCAGTGAGGTCGCCGTGCCGAACTTCGTGGTGACGATCGCGAGGATGTCGATGGGCTTGCCCCAGCCCCTGCGCTCGATGCGGTCCTTGCCGAACAGAGACTGGAACGGCGAGCTGACCAGGTTGCCCCGGCCCATCCGGTGGGTGGAGTACGCCAGGGCCAGCCCCATCACCGAGTAGATGGCCCACGGGTGGAACAACCAGTGGAAGAACGTGTAGGCCATCGCCTGCTGCGCCGCGACCGTGCTGCCGGGCTCCGCGGCCACGAACGGCGGCGGCTCCGCCAGGTGGGTCACCGGCTCGTAGACGCCGTAGAACATCAGTCCGATACCCATCCCCGCGCTGAACATCATCGCGACCCACGAGATCGTCGAGAACTCCGGCGGTTCACCGTTGCGGGACAGCGGGATCCGCCCGTAGCGCCCGAACGCGAGCACCAGTGAGAAGACCACGAAGGCGGTCGCGGCCAGGATGAGCAGCCAGCCGAACGAGGCGACGATCCAGTTGAGCGCCGCCGCGGACGCCGCCGCCACGGTGTCGGTGAACGCGAGCCCCGCTACGCAGATCGCGACGATGATGCCGAAGGACGCGCCGAAGACGGTCCAGTCGATCGACTGGTTCCGTGCGCTCCGCACGGACTTGGTCAGCAGGTTGGTCATGGCTCCCCCGAGTCGACGTCAGTAGTTGCCGCCACTCCAGCATGACCCACTCGCCGCGACCCGCCAAGCGCAGGAGGCGGCTGCCGCCATCGGGAGAAGCACTAAGGTGCGCGGGCATGACCACCGACGGGACCGAGAGCGTCGAACCCTCCGCGACATACACCCGAACCGGCGATGACGGCACCACGACCCTCGGCGACGGCAGCCGCACCGGCAAGGCCGACCTGCGGATCGTCGCTTACGGCGAGACCGAGGAGGCGAGCGCGGCCATCGGTCTGACGATCGCGCTCGGCAGCAACCTCACCGACCCGGTCATCATCCTGCTCAGCCGGGTACAGAACGACCTGCTCGACCTCGGGGCGGACCTGTGCGCCCCGACGGCCGGCTCGCCCTCGCCCGCAGTGCGCATCGACGACGGCTACGTCACCCGGTTGGAACGTGCCTGTGACCACTTCAACCAGGGCCTGCCCGGCCTGGCGAGCTTCGTGGTGCCCGGTGGGACGACGACCGCCGCGATGCTGCACCAGGCCCGCACCGTCGTGCGGCGCGCGGAGCGGACCACTGCGGAGGCGGTGCGGGAGTGCGGCGACACGATGAACCCTACGGTGGGTGCTTACCTCAACCGGCTCTCCAGCCTGCTGTTCATCCTCGCCCGGTCCGAGAACGCCGAGCACAGCGATACCCTGTGGCAGCCGGGGCTCTCCACGAGCTGCTCGGACTTCGAGCTGTGGGAAAGGCATTGACCCCGCACCGCGGCGCGCTGCGCGCCGTGCGGGGCACCACGCTCGCCGTCACGGCCGTGCTGCTCGCGGTCGCGGCGCACGTCGGGGGTGGCGGGTCGGCGCCGGACGGCGTGCTCACCGTGCTGCTGACCCTCGCGGTCGCCGCCGCGGGAACCGTGCTCGCCGACCGGCAGCGCGGGCCGGTCTCCCTGCTCGCTGCGGTCGGCGCCACTCAGCTGCTGCTCCACCTGCTGCTCGACGGAACGGCCGCGCACGCGCACGACCCGCAGCCCGTCACGGTCGACGTGCCCGCGATGACCGCCACGCACGCCGTCGCGGCCGTCGTCACCGCGCTGCTGCTCGCGGGTGCGGAGTCCGCCCTGTTCACCGTCGCGGCCGCGTGGCGCCGCATCGTCGTGGTGGCCCCGTTCCGCCCGATCCCACCCCTGGGGGCGCACCGGGCGCCGGTTGTCCCGAGCGACGTCCCGGTCCTGGTGCGGGTGCTGCTCGCCCGGCTGCCGCGCCGCCGCGGCCCCCCTGTCCACTCCTGACTGTCCGGTTCCCCCGACCCCGCGAGACCTCGCGCGGGCCCGATCATGCAGGCGACACAGTCATGCAGGCGACACAGTCATGGAGACGACATGTCGAAGCGATGGATCCTGTCCGCAGGCGCCGCAGGCGCCCTCACCCTCGCGCTGGCCGCACCCGCGGCCGCGCACGTCACCGTCCAGCCCGACGAGGCCGAACAGGGCGGCTACAGCGCCTTCGCCTTCCGGGTCCCCAACGAGCGCGACGACGCCGGCACCGTGGCGCTGTCGGTGACCCTGCCCGCCGAGCACCCCATCCGTTCGGTGCGCACGAAGCCGATGCCGGGCTGGACGGCCGCGATGACCAAGGACGGCGAGACCGTCCGCACGATCACCTGGACCGCCGATCCCGGGGTCCGCATCGGGCCCGGCGAGTACCAGGAGTTCGCGGTGTCCGCGGGCCCGCTGCCCGAGGATGCCGACGTGCTCGTGCTGCCTGCGGTGCAGACCTACGACAACGGTGAGGTCGTGGCGTGGAACGCCCCGCCTGCCGCGGGCGAGGAGCCGGAGCACCCGGCGCCCGTGCTGGAGCTGGTCCCCGGTGACGAAGCGGCGGCCGTCGCCCCGGCGGCCTCGGCATCGAGCGCCGACGAGACGGCCCGCTGGCTCGGCGGTGCCGGGC